>NZ_RZSJ01000780.1:0-2253 GCF_003998025.1 Mesorhizobium sp. M8A.F.Ca.ET.021.01.1.1 | reverse complement strand
CTTCCAACACCAATGCGCCGACCATCATGGTTGGCGAAAAGGGTGCTGATCTGATCCTTGGCCGCGAGCCGCTGGCGCCGGCGGTGTTTTCCGGCAATCACGCTGCTTAGGGAGTGGTAAAATGATCAGACACTGTGTTTTCGCCAGATTTCGTAGCGATGTGTCCCCGACCGAGCGCACGGCCATCCACGCCGACCTCGAGGCCTTGCGACAGGTGATCGAAGGCATGGAGACGGTTCATTTCAGCGCCAATGCCAGTCCGGAGCCTTTCGCACGGGGTTTCACCCATGGCTTCACCATCGACTTCCGCGATGCCGCGGCGCGCGACGCCTATCTGGTGCATGAGGCTCATCAGCGTGCCGGCGCCCGGCTGGTCGCGGCCCTCGAAGGCGGCACGGACGGATTGATGGTCTTCGATCTCGACCTTACGAAAAAGTGACCGCCGACCTTTCGAAAGCCGGCTGATCGCTGTTCTCTTTTGCCGACAAGGCGACATATCGTTCCTTTGGGGGCACCAAAGGAGGATGCCTTGAATCTCACTGCCGAGCAGAAGAAAACCGTTCTGGCCTCGTTCCTGGGCTGGACGCTCGACGCTTTTGATTTCTTCCTTCTGACATTCCTGCTCACCGATATTGCGAGTGAATTCCAGACCGATGTCCCGGCAGTCTCGAAGGCACTGTTCCTGACCTTGGCGACGCGCTTCATCGGCGCGTTCTTCTTCGGCATGCTCGCGGACAGATACGGTCGCAAGCCGATCCTGATGCTCAACATCGTCAGCTACTCGGTGATCGGGGCGCTGGCCGCCTTCTCTCCCAATCTCGGCATTTTCCTGGCGTTGCGTGCCCTGTTCGGCATCGCCATGGGCGGCGAATGGGGGCTCGGCTCCTCGCTCGCCATGGAGTCCATTCCGCCGAGCGCGCGCGGCATGGTCTCGGGTATCCTGCAATGCGGCTATCCCGCCGGCTACCTGCTGGCGGCGGTAGTCTATGGCTTGCTCTACCAGCAGACGATCGGTGGCTATACGATCGGCTGGCGCTTCATGTTCCTGCTCTCCTTCATCCCGGCGCTGATCGTACTCTTCATCCGCTCGCACGTCCCGGAATCACCCGCCTTCGTCGAGGCGCAGAAATCCGTCAAGCCGGGGCTTCTGGAGACGCTGCAGAAGCACTGGGGCGTCGCGCTCTATGCCGTGGTGCTGATGATGTTCTTCAATTTCTTCAGCCATGGCACGCAGGATCTCTACCCGACCTTCCTGAAGAAGCAGCATGGCTTTGATCCGCATACGGTGAGTTGGATCACCATCGTCGCCAATATCGGCGCCATTGTCGGCGGCCTGGCGTTCGGCGCGCTGTCGGAGAAGATCGGCCGCATCAATGCCATTACTTTGGCCTGCATCATCGCCCTGCCGGCCATCCCGCTATGGGCCTACAGCTCAACGCCCTTCATGCTGGCCATCGGCGCCTTCATCATGCAGGTCGCGGTCCAGGGCGCCTGGGGCGTCATCCCGGTGCATCTCAACGAGCTTTCGCCCGGCGCGGTGCGCGCGACCTTGCCCGGCTTCATCTACCAGGCCGGCAATCTCGCCGCCTCTTATGGCGGTCCCTATCAGGCGGGGATCGCCGAGGCGCCCGGTGGCAGCTATGGCTACGCGCTGGCGCTGTTCGCCGGCGTGGTCGCCGTCTGCATCATCGTCGTCATCCGCTTCAGTCCGGAGCGGCGCGGCCAGGTGATGACCGTGCTGGGTTGAGGACGCTCACCCCAGCCGGAGCGCGATCACTCCGGCGACAATGCTGAGCGCGGCCGCACCGCGCCAGCCCGTCATCTTCTCGCCGAGCGCGTAGACCGAGATCATCATGGCGAACAGGATCGAGGTCTCGCGCAATGACGCCACCGAGGCGATCGGCGCCTTGGTCATGGCCCACATCACGATCCAGTAAGCCGCGCCGGAAAGCACGCCGGTGAACAGCCCGGTCTTCCAGTCGCGCGCCAACACCGGCAACGCCTTGGGCCCCCGGAAAACGAGGCACAGCACCAGCGCCCCAAGCGCATCGCAGATGAACAGCCAGGCGGCATAGCTTTGCGCGGTTGCCGCCAGCCGCGCGCCGCTGCCGTCGGACAGGGTGTAGCTGGCAATGAACACCGAGGTGCCGAAGGCGAAGCCGACCGCCCGCAGGTTCAGCTTCTCCAGATGCGCGCCGCCGCGAAACGACATCACCAGCGTGCCGGCCGACAACAGCAGGATGCCGACAATGG
>NZ_RZSJ01000077.1:0-15954 GCF_003998025.1 Mesorhizobium sp. M8A.F.Ca.ET.021.01.1.1 | reverse complement strand
GACGAATCGACATTCGTCAAATTTCACTGGAAGCCGAAATTCGGCCTGCAGTCGGTGGCCTGGAACGAGGCGGTGAAAATCAACGGTGCCGACCCGGACTTCCATCGCCGCGACCTCTGGCAGGCCATCCAATCCGGCAATTTCCCGGAATGGGAACTCAGGGTTCAGCTCTTCGACCAGGATTTCGCCGACAGCTTCGATTTCGATGTCCTGGATGCGACCAAGTTAATTCCGGAAGAGGTGCTCGAGCCGATCCCGGTCGGCCGCCTGGTGCTCGACCGCATGCCCGACAATTTCTTCGCCGAAACCGAGCAGGTGGCGTTCATGACGCAGAACGTCCCGCCCGGGGTCGACTTTTCCAACGATCCTTTGCTGCAGGGCCGGAACTTCTCGTATCTCGACACGCAGTTGAAGCGCCTGGGCGGCCCGAACTTCACGCACATCCCCATCAACGCGCCGAAGTGCCCGTTCAACCACTTCCAGCAGGATGGGCATATGGCCATGCGCAATCCTGTGGGCAGGACGAACTACCAGCCAATTCATTCGATGAAGGCCCGAGGGAATCGCCTCAGCGCGGCTTTCGTTCCTTCGCCGACGCCGAAGCCGGACAAAAACTACGCCTGCGCGCCGAGAGTTTCGCGGACCATTACAGCCAGGCGCGGCAGTTCTTCAACAGCCAGACCCCGCCCGAGCAGCGGCACATAGCGATGGCTCTGACCTTCGAGCTGAGCAAGGTCGAGACACCGGTCATACGCGAGCGAATGGTCGCCCATCTCATGAATATCGACGAAGGACTTGCCGTAACCGTTGCCGACAGGCTGGGCATCAAGGAATTGCCCAGACCGGCGGACGCCGCAATCGTGCCGAGGAACGATCTCGCACCGTCGCCGGCGCTCAGCATCATCCAGAACGGACCGGAAAGTTTCGCGGGCCGCAAGGTCGGCGTGCTTGTCAGCGCGGGCGCGGATGCCGCGCTTCTGAAGCGGCTGCAATCGGCGGTCGAGAAGGAGGGAGCCACCATGGAAGTGGTCGCCCCCCAGGTCGGCGGCGTCGAGGCCGGCGAGGGAAGCTGGATCGAGGCCCGGCATATGATCGACGGCGGGCCCTCCGTCCTGTTCGACGCCGTCGCCCTCGTCCTGTCGGACGAGGGGGCGCAACGGCTGACCGGCGAGGCAGCGGCGCGCGACTTCGTCGCCGACGCATTCGCCCACTGCAAGTTCATCGCCTTCACGGCCGCTTCTGTGCCGCTGCTGCAGAAAGCGGGCGTCGACCCGAAGGCCGATGAGGGCATGATTGACCTGACCGAGCCCAAAGCTGTTGCCGGCTTTGTGGAATCATGCCGCAAACTCCGTCTCTGGGGGCGGGAAATGGCTGTAAAACTGTGATCAGCCTGCGCCCTTCTGCGAGCCGAGTGCACCGACGAAGCCTTGGGAAGAGACTGCTCCGGTAAAAGAAAAGGCGCCCAAAGGACGCCTTAAGAGATGGGATTGCTGTCACAACGGGGGCTTGAGCTGAATTCAGCTCCTCGGGGGCTGAGGAACGGGATTTCTCCCTCAAGTTACATGCGACTATCGACGCCGGCCCTTAACAAGTCCTTACCGGGTCGCCAAAAAATTTACGAATGTGTACCACTCGTGAAATCTAGGTAAATTCGCGCGACATATTTCGTTAACCATGCCGGTTGCGGTCACTGCGCAAGTTGCGGCAGGTTCCTGAATAGCTCCAGCGCTTCCGGGTTGGCGAGCGCTTCCTTGTTCTTGATGGCGCGGCCGTGCACGACATCGCGCACCGCAAGCTCGGTGATCTTGCCCGACTTGGTGCGGGGGATGTCCGACACGGCGACGATCCTGGCCGGAACATGGCGGGGGCTGGCGCCGGCGCGGATCTTGGCGCGGATGCGTTTTTCCAGATCCTCGTCGAGCTGGACACCAGCGGCTAGCCGCACGAACAGCACGACGCGCACGTCATTGTCGAAATCCTGGCCGATGCACAGCGCCTCGAGGATTTCGGGCATCTGCTCGACCTGGTTGTAGATTTCCGCCGTGCCGATGCGCACGCCACCTGGATTGAGCGTCGCGTCCGAGCGGCCGTGGATGACCATGCCGCCATGACCGGTCCATTCGGCGAAATCGCCATGGCACCAGACATTGTCGAAACGCTCGAAATAGGCCGCCTGGTACTTCTTGCCGTCGGGATCGTTCCAGAAGCCGATCGGCATGGACGGGAAAGCCTTGGTGCAAACCAGTTCGCCCTTCGCCTGCCTGACCGGCTTGCCGTCATCATCCCAGACGTCGACGGCGAGGCCGAGGCCCGGCCCCTGGATCTCTCCTGTCCAGACCGGCTCGATCGGCACGCCGAGCACGAAGCAAGAGACGATATCGGTGCCACCGGACACCGAGGCCAGGTGCACATCCTTCTTGATGCCGTCATAGACGAAGCGGAAATCCTCGGGCGAAAGCGGCGATCCGGTGGAGGAGATGGCGCGCACCGTCGACAGATCATGGCTGCGGATCGGCTTGAGACCGGCTTTGCGCACCGAATCGATGAACTTGGCCGAAGTGCCGAAGAAGGTCATCTTCTCGGCATCGGCGAGGTCGAACAGCACATTACCGTCGGGATAGAAGGGGGAACCGTCGTAGAGCAGCAGCGTGGCGCCGGAGGCAAGACCCGATACCAGCCAGTTCCACATCATCCAGCCGCAGGTGGTGAAGTAGAAGAAGCGGTCGCCATCACCGAGGCCGGCATGCAGCCGGTGTTCCTTGACATGCTGGATCAGCGTGCCGCCGGCCGAATGGACGATGCATTTGGGAATGCCGGTGGTGCCGGACGAAAACAGGATGTAGAGCGGATGCGAAAACGGCAGCCGCTCGAAGGTGACTGGTTTGACGGCGAAGGGCGACAGCGCCTCTTCCATCGCCACGGCCTTGTCGATGGTATCGGCAACATCCGCGGATGTGCCGAGATAGTCGACGAGCAGAACCTTGCGGACGCTGCCGAGCCTGGCCGCGACCGCCTTGACCTTGTCGGCGACCTCGATCGCCTTGCCATTGTACCAATAGCCGTCCGGCGCGATGAAGACGACAGGCTCGATCTGGCCGAACCGGTCGAGCACACCCTGCTCGCCGAAATCAGGAGAACAGGATGACCACACCGCCCCGATCGAGGCCGCAGCCAGCATGGCGGCGACGGCTTCGGGCATGTTGGGCATCATTGCCGCGATACGGTCACCCTTCTTCACCTTAAGCGACAGGAAAAGCTGCTGCAGGCGCGAAACCAGGCCATGCAATTCGTTCCACGACAGCCGCCTCTCGACCTTGTCCTCGCCGCGAAAGACGATTGCTTCGCCGGCACCGGTCTTCTTCAGAAGGTTTTCGGCGAAATTCAGCGACGCGTCCGGGAAGAACGAAGCGCCGGGCATCTTGCCGCCATCGAGTAGCAGTCGCTCGCCCTTGTCGCCTTCAAGTCCGCAGAAATCCCAGACGAGATCCCAGAACGCCTCCCGGTTCTCGACCGACCAGCGATGAAGATCGGTATAGGACGAGAACGGACTGCCGGTAGTCGTTGCCGCGGCCTTCATGAAGGCGGTCAAGGGGGAGGCATCAATCTGGTCTTGCGTCGGGGTCCAGAGCGGTACTTCGCCAGCCATGATCGATCCTCCCACGGTCGCCATCGCTTATGCATATCGCAGCGCAGCAGAGCAAGATTTTGTTGGGCCGATGCGCCCAGGTGTGCGCAAATGCCATCGCT
Organism: Mesorhizobium sp. M8A.F.Ca.ET.021.01.1.1; assembly: GCF_003998025.1. Classification (NCBI taxonomy): domain Bacteria; kingdom Pseudomonadati; phylum Pseudomonadota; class Alphaproteobacteria; order Hyphomicrobiales; family Phyllobacteriaceae; genus Mesorhizobium; species Mesorhizobium sp. M8A.F.Ca.ET.021.01.1.1. Next base: position 12,207 of record NZ_RZSJ01000077.1, on the reverse strand, counting down.
GGGCCATAAAGACTTGAAATGCGTCAGCCCTAAGTCGTAGTGACGACAGGGTTACACCCGTCGGACGATCGGTTTTTATCGGAATGGAAGCATACGGGGCTATATGCCATCATCCTTGATCCGCCGCGGAGTGTGGGCGATCGGCGTTGCCGCCATCGTCATCGCGCTGGTGGTCGCGGCCCTGCCGCTGATCGCCTCGACGCGGATCGTGCGTGACCGCATCGCGTGGGAGTTAAGCGCCTGGAGCGGCTTTCGAGTTGCCATCGAAGGGTCGCCGCGCATCGAGGTCTGGCCGAAATTCCGCGCGATCCTGACCGATGTGACACTGTCGAAGTGGACCGACGGCGATGCCCCGCCGGTCGTCGAAGCCGAAAGGGTCGAGGTTGACCTCTCGGCCATGGCGGCATTGCAGGGCGATGTGGCGTTTTCCACGGCACGGCTGGTGCGGCCGACAATCCGGGTGCAGCGCACGGCGGATGGCCTGTTCCTGCCCACGGCGCCGACGGGCGGGCGCATCGCGCGCTCCATCGACGCGGCTCGCGGCGTGGTCAATGCCGACCCCGCCAAGCCCGATCTCGACAAGCTGCCAGCCGACACTTTCGGCACCGTCGAGTTCAGGGATGGCCGCATGGTGGCGTCCGTCAACGGCAAGGATGTGGAGATCCTGAGCAGTCTTAGCGGCCAGGCCACCTGGGCGGCGATGAACAGCAATGCGACACTGTCCGCGACCGGGATCTGGCGCGGCGAAAGCGTGACGGTGGATGCCGCCTCGCCGAGACCGCTGGTGCTGTTTGCCGGGGGCACGGCGCCGCTCACCCTGTCCTTCAAGGCAGCGCCCGCCACCTTCTCCTTCGACGGCACCGCCAGCATGTCCGAAAACGCCTATTTCGACGGCCAGGTGAAATTCGCGGCCCCATCGCTGCGCCGCGTGCTGGAATGGTCGCAGGCCGGCATCGCGCCGAGCGCGGCAATCGGCTCGGTCAGCATTTCGAGCAAGGTCACGGCGTCGGCCGGCCGCATCAAATTCGAGAACACGGCGCTGGCGCTGGACAATAACCCGGGCATGGGCGCGCTGGACGTGTCGCTCGGCGAGACGCAGCCGGTGATTTCGGGCACGCTTGCCTTCGACACGCTCGACCTCAGGTCGTTCCTGTCCGCCTTCACGCCACTGGGACCGGCGACCAGCGCCGAGCCGGGCCAGGTCGACACGAGTTTCGCCGACCGGGTCAACCTCGATCTCAGGTTGTCGGCGGCCCATGCCACGGCGGGAAGCATCCAGCTTGCCGATGTCGCGGCCACCGCCCAGGTCAAGGACGGTCTTTCCGTCTTCGATATCTCCGACGCCTCGGCTTTTGGCGGCAACGTCCAGACCAGCCTTCGCTTCGACCGCAAACCCGAAGGCACCCAGGTCGAGATCCGGCTACTGGCCTCCGACGTCGATGGCGGCGCGTTCGGTACCGCGGCCGGGATGACCCGGCTGGTGCCGGTTGGCACGGGCACCGTTTCGGTCATCCTCAAGGGACCGGGAAGGACCTGGGATTCGATCTTCGAAAACGCCGACGGCTCGGTCTCGGCGACCTTCGGCCCTGGCGCGCTCAGCAAGTTCAACCTGCCGGCGTTTCTCAAGCATACCGAACAAGGCGGCTTCTTCGCGCTCGACGACGTCTCGGACGGGACGCTGCCCATCGATGGCGCCGAAGTGAAGGCAACCATTTCGAGAGGTGTGGCGAGACTCGACAAGGCAGAGGCCAATTCGGCGAAATACAAGATCTGGCTTTCCGGCATCGCATCCTACGCAGGACGCGGACTGGCACTGTCGGGCGGTGTTATCCAGCCGGATCAGCCTGCAACGCAAAAAACTGGCCAGCAAGGCCCCAACCAGTCGTCGTTTTTCGTCGGCGGAACGTGGAGCACGCCGTTCATTTCACCCATCAGCCGTGGCGTTTCGGGCGAATAAGGCATTGCTCCTGAAGCGCCGCTCCTAGAGAGGTTCAGCGTTTGATAGAATCGCCGATCCGCTCTAACTCTTTGTTTTCACGCAATTCCCAAGGGGAAGCGCTCCGCACTTCTCCCGGGAAAACCGTTGCACCCTTTTCCCGGAATTGCTCTACCCGCGTTGCGCGGCCCGCTCGTCAAGCTGCCGCTGCACCTCGCGTCGCTTGTTGGCGACCGAAGCGATGATCACGCCAACCGTGACGATCGCGATCAGGATGGTGCAGGCGGCATTGATCTCCGGCGTCACGCCGAGACGGACCTGGCTGTAGATCTTCATCGGCAGCGTGGTGGCGCCAGGGCCCGAAGCAAAGCTGGCGATGACCAGGTCGTCCAGTGACAGCGTGAAGGCCAGCATCCAGCCGGACACGATCGCCGGCAGGATGACCGGCAGCGTGATCTGGAAGAAGGTCTTCACCGGCGGCGCGCCAAGATCCATGGCGGCTTCCTCCAGCGAACGATCGAAGCTGACAAGCCGCGACTGCACGACGACCGCGACAAAGCACATTGTGAAGGTGATATGCGCGAGGATCACGGTCGTCATGCCGCGATCCATGCCGATGGCGACAAACAGCAGGAGCAGCGACAGGCCGGTAATGACATCAGGCATGACCAATGGTGCGAAGATCATGCCCGAGAACAGGACCCTGCCCCGGAAGCGTGTGTAGCGGGTCAGCGCCAAGGCGCCCATGGTGCCGAGAACCGTGGCCACGGTCGCTGAAATCAGACCGACGCGGATGGTCACCCATGCGGCGTCCATAAGGCCCTGATTGTGGAACAGCGACACGTACCATTTGGTCGAGAAGCCGCCCCAGACGGTGACGAGCTTGGACTCGTTGAAGGAGAAGACGACGAGCAGCACGATCGGCAAATAGAGAAAGGCAAAACCGAGCGTGATCGAGGTGATGTTGAAGCGGCTCCAGGTGGTGTTCATTTGTCCTGCTCCTGCGCGCGGGCCTGGGCATGCTGGAACAACACGATCGGTACGATCAGCAGCAATAGCAGGATGACGGCAACGGCCGACGACACCGGCCAGTCACGATTGGCGAAGAACTCGTTCCACAGCGTCTTGCCGATCATCAGCGTCTGTGAGCCGCCGAGCAGGTCGGGGATGACGAACTCACCGACGGCCGGGATGAACACCAGCAGGCAGCCGGCAATGACGCCCGGCAGCGACAGCGGGAAGGTGATCTTCCAGAAGGCAGCTGTCGGCGGGCAGCCGAGGTCCTTGGCTGCCTCGATCAAGGAATAGTCCATTTTTTCCAGCGACGAATAAAGCGGTAGCACCATGAACGGCAGGTAGGAATAAACGATGCCGATGAAGATTGCCGTATAGGTGTTGAGGATCACCAGCGGCTGGTCGATGATGCGCAGCGCCAGGAGCAGCTGGTTGAGCAGGCCCTCGGGCTTCAGGATCCCGATCCAGGCATAGACGCGGATCAGGAACGAGGTCCAGAACGGCAGGATGACCAGCATCAGCAATGTCGGGCGGATCGTGGCCGGAGCGCGCGCCATGCCATAGGCGATGGGATAGCCAACCAGCAAGGTCAGCACCGTCGAGACGGCAGCGATGACGACGCTGGTGAGGTAGGCCCTGAAGTAGAGTGCGTCCTGCGTCAGCCAGGCATAGTTGTCGAAGTTGAGGTCGCGAAAGCCGGCGAAGAAGCCGGAAACGCCGTCGCTGAAATCGAGCACCGGCGTATAGGGCGGCATGGCGATAGCCGTCTGCGACAGCGAGATCTTGAAGACGATGATGAAGGGGACAGAAAGAAGAACAACAGCCAGAGATAGGGAACGATGATGACGAGCCGGCTGACGAAGCCGGCACCCAGCCGTATCAGGAACGGCTCGGCGGCAGTCGATGGCGCGGCGGCATCGGCGACGGCGACATTGGACATGACCGCCCCCCTACCGTGCCAGCACGACGCCGGCGTCGGGCCGGAAGGACACCCAGGCACGGTCGTTCCAGGTCAGCGGGTCCTCGGTCACACGGGCCGCGTTCAGCGCGCTTGCCCGCACGATCTGCCCGTCGTCCAGCCTGACGTGATAGACCGTCATGTCGCCGAGATAGGCGATGTCGTAAACCTCGCCCTCCAGCGCGTTGACGGCATCGGCCGGCTTCTTCGACGAGACCCTGATCTTCTCCGGCCTGATGGCGAAGACGATATTGGCATCGGCCTTTGCATTCGCGCCACCATTCTCGACGACGATCTGGGCCCCGCTTGGACCTGTGATGCGCGTCGTGTTGGCCGACTGTTCGGCAACCTTGCCCTCGAACATGTTCACGTTGCCGACGAAATGGGCGACGAAGCGCGACGTCGGGGCTTCGTAGACTTCCGGCGGCGTCGCCACCTGCATCACCTCGCCCTTGTCCATGATGGCGATGCGGTCGGCCATCGTCATCGCCTCTTCCTGGTCATGGGTGACGACGACGAAGGTGAGACCAAGCTCCTGCTGCAGATCCATCAGTTCGAACTGGGTTTCCTCGCGCAGTTTCTTGTCGAGCGCGCCGAGCGGCTCGTCGAGCAGCAGCACCTTAGGTCGCTTGGCGACCGAGCGAGCAAGCGCGACGCGCTGGCGCTGGCCGCCGGAGAGCTGATGGGGCTTGCGCTTGGCGAACCGCTCGAGCTTGACCAGCTTCAGCATGTCGGCGACGCGCTTTTCGATATCGGGCTTGGCCATGCCTTCCTGCTTGAGGCCGAAGGCGATATTCTTCTCCACCGTCATATGCGGGAACAGGGCATAGGACTGGAACATCATGTTGACCGGCCGGCGATAAGGCGGAATGCCGCGCAGATCCTGGCCATCGAGCAGGATGCGGCCGGCCGTCGGTTCCTCGAAGCCGGCAAGCATCCTGAGCAGCGTCGACTTTCCGCAACCCGAGGCGCCAAGCAGGGCGAAGAACTCGCGCTCGAAAATGGTCAGCGACAGATTGTTGACGGCGGTGAAGTCACCGAACTTCTTGGTGACGTTGTCAAACTGGATATATGGCTTGGCGTTCGGGTCGTTCCATGGCGCGAAGTCCCTGCGGATGCTGCCAAGCGATTTCATATCCCACTCCGTGTTTTTATATTCCCCAAAAACAGAAAACGACCCCGGCAGTTGGCTGCCGGGGTCGCGTCGGATTGCCTACTGGCCGGTGACGATCTTGGTCCAGCTGCGCGTGACGATGCGTTGGGTCTTGGGATCGTAAGGCTGGATGGTATAGAGCTTCTGCAAGGTCGCGGCGTCCGGATAAACCGAAGGATCGTCGAGCAGCGCCTTGTCGACGAATTGCTGCGATGCCTTGTTGCCGTTGGCATAAAGGACATAGTTCGACGATTTGGCGATCACTTCCGGCGTCATCATGTAGTTGATGAATTCGAGCGCCTCGGCGACATGCGGCGCATCGGCGGGGATCGCCATCTGATCGAACCACATCTGGGCGCCTTCCTTCGGCACGGAATAGCCGATTTCCACGCCTTGCTTGGCCTCGACCGCGCGGTTGCGAGCCTGGAACACATCACCCGACCAGCCGACCGCCAGGCAGATGTCGCCATTGGCAAGCGCGTTGATGTATTCGGACGAGTGGAACTTCCTGATGTAGGGACGGATCTTGAGAAGAGCTTCCTCGGCCTTGGCGATATCGTCAGGCGAGGTGCTGTTGGGGTCCAGACCGAGATACTTCAGCGCCGCTGGTATGATGTCGGACGGAGAATCCAGCACATAGACACCGCAATCCTTCAACTTGGCCAGGCTGTCCGGATTGAAGAAGGTATCCCAGCTGTCGATCTTGTCGGTGCCGAGCGCTGCCTGCACTTTCTTGGTGTTGTAACCGATGCCGACCGTGCCCCACATGTAATTGACCGAGTATTCGTTGCCGGGGTCGTATTTGGCGGTGCGCTCCGTGACCGTATCCCACATGTTGGAGAGGTTCGGCAGCTTAGACTTGTCGAGCTTCTGGAACACGCCGGCCTGGATTTGGCGGGCGAGGAAACTGCCGCTCGGCACGACGACGTCGTAGCCGCTGCCGCCGGCGAGCAGCTTGGTTTCGAGGATTTCGTTGGAATCGAAGGTGTCGTAAACGACCTTGATGCCGGTCTTCTTGGTGAAATCATCGATGATCGAACTGTCGATATAGTCCGACCAGTTGAAGACGTTGACGACGCGGTCCGCGGCGTGACCGGCTGGCATCGAAAGCGCCAGAAATACCGAGGTTGCCGAAAGCCAGAACGCTTTGCGGATCATGCTATTCTCCTTTGGTGAGTGTTCCATTGCCGGCGCGTCGCGACATGCTCGCGCGGCCGGGCATTTGCTTCAGACTATTGAGCTTTCCGGGGGCCGACAAGCGCCAACCGGCACGCCGCCCGCGGCCACCAGGTTGTTCGGGGCGGGAAGGAATTGCGGTGCCGTCAGAAGCTTTCGCCGCCGCGCGGACAGAGATACAAGAATGTGGTCCGGTCTCGATCGAGCCGCCGGGGAGACTTGGCAAGATACGCCTGTCTTGTTGTTGCCGTAGTCCCAGCCTGCCCGGGCGGCAGCGACATTGTCAATGGGCAAAGCTTCGGCGCCGGCATCAATTAGGCGAAGGCACTCCGGTGACCCCAGCCCGCTGCGGCCGCGCCTGGCGTTTGAATTCGAGCCCGATATGGACAAGCAGCGCCGTGACCACCACCGCGCCGCCTATGATGGTGCGCCCGGACGGCACCTCGGAATGGATGAGCCAGACCCATATCGGCCCCAGGATCGGCTCGAACGTGCCGAGCAGTGCCGCGATCGCCGCCGGGATCAGGCGCGCGCCGGTGGCGAAGAAAGCAAGGCCAAGGCCGAGATTGACCACACCAAAGACGAAGAGAAAGCCCATGTCGCCGGCCGATACCGTGAAGGTCGAGGCCTGCGAGGCAGCGAAGCCTGCGGCCAGGATCGTGCCGAGACAGGTCGCCGGCGTCATGCGCACGCTGGAGAAGCGCCGGGTGATGACGGTGGCGGTCGAGAACATGAATGCGATCAGCAGCGCCAGTCCGTCGCCTATGGGCGAGACGGAGCCGTCAAGAGATTCAGACACCATGATGGCGACGCCGGCGATGACGGCGGCAATCGCCATCCAGGTTGCGACGGTTACTCTTTCGCGAAACAGCGCCCAGGCAAACAGGGCCGCCAGGAGCGGCACGCCAGCCTGCATCAGGAGGATATTGGCGACTGTGGTATAGGCAAGCGCCACGACGAACGAGGTCGACGCAATGGCGAAGCAGAATCCCACCGCAATGCCCGGCAGGCCCATGTCCCGGAACGACTTCACCATGCCGCGCCAGCCGTCACGCCAGGCCATGAAGCAGAGCAGGAAGGCGGCAGCCCAGACGGAGCGCCAGAAGATAACCGTCCAGCTGTCGCCAACGCTGATGAAGCGGGCGATGGTGCCGCCGAAACTCCACATCAGCGCCGACAGGAAGACCAGCAGCATGCCGACGCGTTCCTCGCGCGGCGAGACTGTCGAGGTAGCAAGGCCGGGCGATGATGCTGTGTCTGTCATGGCGCGACTGTCGAGCTTTTGTGGACGGGACGATGCGCAAGGGGCGACAATAAACTGCTCTGTTCGCGTAACGCAAAGACTTGGGCCGCGGGTGATCCAGAGACCGGCGACGATTGTGGCACCTTTGCTGCAGCGTTACTGGAAATCGAACGCGCTCAGGCCGGTCACCATCTCGTCGAGGCCGAGCGGTCTGGTCACCGGCGGCTCTGCGCGCGCCAGGCAGCCGACACGCTCGCAAAGCCGGCAGGCCGGGCCGACTGGCGTCGCCGCGATGCCCGCCCCTACCTTTGCACCGACTGCCGTGCCGGGCAGGGCCGCACCATAGACCATGTCGTCGCGAAAGCCGATGTCGCAGCCGAGCAGCAGTGCCGTGCGGCGCGGGCGTTCGGAGAACGCTCCTTGCGGCCCCTCCAGGGTGCGGGCCATGCATAGGAACTCGGCGCCGTCGGGCATTTCCACCGCCTCGACGAAGATCTGGCCGGGCTGGGTGAAGGCGACATGCACGGGCAGCTTGGGACAGCCGCCGCCAAACCGGCTTTGCGGAAAGCCCTGGCTGCCGGCCTTGCGAAAGCGGTTTCCGGCATTGTCGACCTCCAGCATGAAGAAGGGCACGCCAGAAGCCCCTGGCCGCTGCAGCATGGTCAGCCGGTTTGCCGCCTGCTCGAAGGAAACGCCAAAGCGCGAGCGCAGGACGTCGATGTCGTAACGTGAGCGAATAGCCGCCGCGTGAAAGGGCTGATAGGGCATCATCAGCGCATGGGCGGCATAGCGGCCGAGCTCGAAGCGGGCAAGGCGGCGCGCCTCGTCCGTGGCCAGTCTCAGCGCCTGAATCTCGCCGGCGACCGCGACCGTCATGCGGATCAGGCAGGCCTCCATCGCGACTTCACGCAACTGGTCGAAAGGCGACAGGCGCTCGGAAAGGAACAGGCGCTGCGAATGGCGGTCGTAGCGACGGCGCCAGTTCGGCATGGTGGCGACCGGCAGAACCTTGACCACGATGCCGTATTCGCGCTTCAGCCATGCCTTCAAGGCGCCAGACAGGTCGTCACCGGGATCAAGCACCGACGTGAACGCCTCGGCCTCTTCCTCGAGCGAGGAAAAATGGTTCGGTCGCCGCTCGAAAATCTCGTGCACCTCGTCGATCGGCAGGCGGGCGCCGGAGAGCGCGGTCGCCCGCCCTTCGCGCGCCAGAAGCTCGTTGAGGTCGGACAGCCGCTCGGCCTGCTCGCGATAGGCGCGGAACAGTTTTATCACCGCGGCGGAGGCATTGGGCGCCGCCTCGGCAAGCTCGATCAGTTCCTGGTCTCCCGGCAGTTCGCCGACAAGCAACGGATCGGAGAACACCTCCTTCAGGGCAGCGACCGAGCCCCTCGCCTCGCCCTGCAGCTCATGCGGATCGACCTTGTAGACGGAGGCCAGCTTCAGGATCAGTTGCACCGTCAGCGGCCGCTGGTTGCGCTCGATCAGATTGAGGTAGGACGGCGAGATGCCGAGCCCCTCGGCCATCGCCGTCTGGGTCAGGCCCTTGGCGCTGCGGATGCGGCGAATACGCGGCCCGGCGAAAATCTTCTGATCAGCCATCGACTATCCTTGACAAGATTTACACGACATCCGCCGCAATCCCAAAGCCGCTTTCCTTTACAGGATTGACAAATTTACAGTGCCATCCTGTCAAACACAACACAGATTTTCTCTTATATCCGACCGGTTTTCCTAATTTTTCTGGCTCATCTCGCGCCGAAATGTAAATTCAGTCACATAGAAGCGCCCCCAACAAATTGGCGCGCAGACATCATACAGAACCCTCCGGAGTGACCAATGACTGATTTTTACAACCTCGTTCCCTCGGCGCCTGAAGGTCGCTTCGACGGCATTGAACGCCCTTATTCGCCGGAGGACGTGAAGCGGCTGCGCGGTTCGGTGCAGATCAGGCAGAGCCTTGCCGAAATGGGGGCCAACCGGCTGTGGAAACTCATCCACGAGGACGACTTCGTCAACGCATTGGGCGCCATGTCCGGCAACCAGGCGATGCAGCAGGTGCGCGCCGGACTGAAGGCGATCTATCTGTCGGGCTGGCAGGTTGCCGCCGACGCGAACACCGCCTCGGCAATGTATCCCGACCAGTCGCTCTATCCGGCCAATGCGGCGCCCGAACTGGTCAAGCGCATCAACCGCACGCTGCAGCGCGCCGACCAGATCGAGACCTCCGAGGGCAAGGGGCTTTCTGTCGAGACCTGGTTCGCACCGATCGTTGCCGACGCCGAAGCCGGCTTCGGCGGTCCGCTCAATGCCTTCGAGATCATGAAGGCATTCATCGAGGCGGGCGCCGCCGGCGTCCACTATGAGGACCAACTGGCATCGGAGAAAAAGTGCGGCCATCTCGGTGGCAAGGTGCTGATCCCGACCGCGGCGCATATCCGCAACCTCAACGCGGCGCGGCTCGCGGCCGACGTGATGGGCACACCCACACTGGTCGTGGCACGCACCGACGCGGAGGCGGCAAAGCTGCTCACCTCCGATATCGATGAGCGCGACCAGCCCTTCGTCGACTATGATGCCGGCCGCACGGTGGAAGGCTTCTACCAGGTCAGGAACGGCATCGAGCCTTGCATCGCGCGGGCCATTGCCTACGCGCCCCACGCCGACCTGATCTGGTGCGAGACCTCGATGCCCGACCTGGCGCAGGCCAAGAAATTCGCCGAGGGTGTGCGCAGGCACCATCCGGGCAAGCTGCTCGCCTATAATTGCTCGCCGTCGTTCAACTGGAAGAAGAATCTCGACGACGCCACGATCGCCAAGTTCCAGCGGGAACTGGGCGCCATGGGCTACAAGTTCCAGTTCATCACGCTGGCCGGCTTCCACCAGCTCAACTACGGCATGTTCGAACTCGCCCGCGGCTACAAGGCGCGGCAGATGGCGGCCTATTCCGAGTTGCAGGACGCGGAATTCGCCGCGGAAGCCAATGGCTACACCGCGACCAAGCACCAGCGGGAGGTCGGCACCGGCTATTTCGACGCCGTCTCGATGGCGATCACCGGGGGCCGGTCATCGACCACCGCCATGCATGAATCGACCGAGCACGCGCAGTTCAAGCCGGCAGCGGAGTGAGTTCGCAAAAAGACGACCAACAGAGGAACGCCCGAGAGGGCAAGGACATAGGAGAAGACCAATGGCATCGATAAGCCGTGTCAAGGAACGGGCGGAAGAGCAATCGACCACGATGAGCGTCGACCAGCAGGCGACGATCCGCATGCTGGCCAACGATCTGCACAGGCTGAACCAGTCGGTGATGAAGGCCGTCGAGGCGGGCGTCTCGGTGGAGCTCGTGCGCTCTGCAAGGCACCATGGCGGCGACGGCAATTGGGGCGATCTGCTGATCCCGGTGATCGTCACGCAGCAGAGCCACAGCTGATCGGAAATGGTCCAGGCGACCCTTCACCTGCGCAATGTATGCGCAGGTGAATTTTATTTTTACGTAACCAAGCCATGGACAGAGCAGTACAGTACTGTTGCTTGAATCCACTGTTGTGGAGAGTGCCATCCGGTTCTTTTATTTCAACTTGACATAGGGTCCGATCTCACGCCAATTGTCGCCCAGATTCAACTCTGCATTGAAATAGGGGCGAACTTCTTGGCCGACTTGGGTGCCCCGTGAAACGAGACGGCGAGACCGCAAAACATGTGAATCTGGTGACCCGGGATTCAAGTACCGAGACGATCCACGATCTCTCCCGGGTGCTTGTCGTCGGGAAGTCGCCGATCAACCGGGTCGTGGTATCGAAGATCGTCGAGCGATCCGGACTCAGACCAATCTCGGAATCGCCTGATATCGCAGCGAAAACCTTGCGGACGCTGGTGCCGGGCGCGATTGTGCTCGACGGCGGCCCCGACAACAAGGATTGCGACAACCTGATGCCCGACATCGAAAAATTGCGCCGGGCCTCGGGCAAATCGCTTCCTCCCGTGATCCTGCTTTCAACCAAGAACGGCACGCCGGAGAGCCTTGGCCTGGCGAATATCATCGATGCGGTGGTGGCCAAGCCGATCACGCCCGAACGGCTGCAACCGGTGATCGATCGTCTGATCAGCCGCTGAGGCAATTGCGGGAAAGTCGTGCAGCGGTTTTTTCCCTCCGGAATTATGCAAAAAGCAAATAATCGAAGTCGCGATCAGCCCGGCTTCGCGATGCTTTCTATCAGTTCCGGCAATTGGCCGAGATCCGATATCTGGCGGAAACGCGGCTCGGCAACTGGCGCCTCGACGTGTTCGAGCACCCAGGTCAGTTCGTGTGGCACATGGACACCCCAGCCGCCGGCCTCGATGGCGGGCACCACGTCCGACTTCAGCGAATTGCCGACCATCATGCTCCTTGCCGGACCATCGCCATGGCGGTTGAAAAGGCGCGCATAAGTCGCGGCGGTCTTGTCGCTGACGATCTCGACGGCGTCGAACAGGTCGCCCAGACCGGAGCCGACCAGCTTGCGCTCCTGATCAAACAGATCGCCCTTGGTGATCAGGACGAGGCGGAAGGTGCCGGCGAGTTTCTCGACCGTCTCGCGTGCATGCGGCAACGGCTCGATCGGATGGCGCAGCATCTCGCGGCCGGCGTCCAGAATCTCCGCTATGACCGAAGCCGGTACGCGCCCGTCGGTGACCTCGATCGCCGTTTCGATCATCGAGAGCGTAAATCCCTTGATCCCGAAACC
>NZ_RZSJ01000779.1:0-2258 GCF_003998025.1 Mesorhizobium sp. M8A.F.Ca.ET.021.01.1.1 | reverse complement strand
TCGCGAATGTGGTCGTTCTCGCAGAAGGGGTGTCGGGATTGCTTGGCACTCGCGCAGGCCTGCGCGAGATGCCGAAGCCGGAGACCGTGGCGCTTGCCGTCAAGGAAATGCATTTCTTGCCCGAAGAGGTCATTGGCCAGCGGTTCGGGGTCAAGGGCGATGAAGGCTGCGTAATCGAGGCCGTGGGCACGATCTCTCGCAGCATGGCCGGGCTCGGCTTCCTTTACACCAACAAGGAGTCGATATCACTCGGCATCGGCTGCCTGGTCTCGGATTTCGCCGCGACGATGGAGAGCCCGTCCGCCCTCCTGGATGCGATGAAAAACCATCCTTCGATCCGGCCGCTGATCGCTGGCTCGGAGGTGAAAGAATATGCCGCCCATCTTATCCCCGAAGGTGGTTACAAGGCCATTCCGCAGCTCTTCGGCGACGGTTGGGTCATCGTCGGCGACGCAGCGCAACTGAACAATGCCATTCACCGTGAGGGTTCGAACCTTGCCATGACCTCGGGTCGTGTCGCGGCTGAGGCGATCATCAAAGTCAAAAGCCGCAACGGTCCTATGACCAAAGCGAACCTTGCGCTCTACAAGACGATGCTGGATGACTCCTTTGTGATCAAGGATCTTAAGAAATACAAGGACATGCCAGCCTTGCTCCACACCAATTCCAGCAACTTTTTTGACAGCTATCCGCGGCTGATGTCGCATGCCGCTCAGAACTTCATGCGTGTCGACGGCACGCCGAAGATCGAGAAGGAAAAGAACACCACGGCCGCCTTCATCAACGCGCGCTCGCGCTGGGGGTTGGTCAGCGACGCGGTCCGCCTGGCATTGGCATGGCGCTGAAGAGGGTACAAGATGACGATCGCAGTGACGAAGGTTCGTGTCGAGGACAAACTTTACCAGAACCGCTATCTGGTCGATTCCGGCCGCCCCCATATTATAGTGCGACCGCACGACAAGCCAAGCGCGAACTTGCTTGCGTTGACCTACGTCTGTCCGGCGAAATGCTATGAGTTGAATGACAAGGGTCAAGTCGAGATCACCGCCGACGGCTGCATGGAATGCGGCACCTGCCGGATATTGTGCGAGAAAGGCGGCGACATCGAGTGGAACTATCCGCGCGGCGGCTTTGGTGTCCTGTTCAAGTTCGGATGATCAGCCGGGACCGTGCCAAGAGCATGCCGGCAGCGAGCAACTGCGGCACACCATGAGCCTCTCCATCCACTTGCAAAGAGCTAGTGAATATTGGCCTTTCGCAATTCAAATTTCCTTGACTCGTTAGCGGTGTCCTCAGGCCACGGCGCTGCCCTGTGCGCCGGACTTACCACCGGTCACGTGGTCGAGCCCCTTTGGGACAACGCCCGGCCATCGTGCCGGATGGCAGCCACAACGGCCGGTGAGCAAGTGGAACGGCACAACCCATGGCAAAGACGTATGTGCTAGTGCATGGTGCCTGGCATGGCGGATGGTGTTGGCGGGACGTGGCTGCCAATCTTCGCAAGATGGGATGCCACGTGACCACGCCGACCAGGTGTCGGCGAACGCGCACGTTTGCTGTGCAAGGACATCACGCCCGACACATTCGTGACCGACATCGTCAACCACATTGTGACGGAAGAGCTGAGCGATGTGATCCTTGTCGGTCACAGTCTAGGCGGCATCAGCATCACCGGCGCCGCCGACCGGATACCCGACCATATCAGCCATCTCGTTTATCTCGACAGCGCCATCGTCGAGAGCGGTCAAAGTGTATTCAGCACCATGCCCCCCGACATCGTCGCGGCCCGTCGAAAATTGGTTGCGGAGGAAGGACGGGGTATCTTCATGCCGACTCCGCCGCCAACAGCATTCGGCATTCCCGAGGGACACTCGCTCACGGACTGGGTGCGGCGCCGGATAACACCGCATCCGGCAGGCACCTACGAAAGCGGACTTAAGCTCGAGCACCCGCTCGGCAACGGCAGACCCCGAACCTATGTCGTCTGCACTAATCCACTCCACCCGCCGATGGCGGGAGCGCGAGAATGGGTCGCGAAGCAGGATGGCTGGGCGTGGCAGGAACTCGCCACTGGCCACGACGCAATGATCCTCGCGCCGACGGAAGTTGCTCTCCTTCTTAGCGCAGTCGGCTGAGGAACCAAGTAGGGTGAGCGGCGGCCGATTCTCAGGCCGTGGCCTTGAGCTCTGGTGCACGGATAGGCCCAACGGGTCGTTCCGGTGGCGCCACCGAAACCACTAGGCGGGAGTGGCCTGTCC
>NZ_RZSJ01000778.1:0-2272 GCF_003998025.1 Mesorhizobium sp. M8A.F.Ca.ET.021.01.1.1 | reverse complement strand
GAATGTGTTCGCCGATGACGTGACCAATGCCCTCGCGCGGATTTTTCCCGACGATCCGCCGCGCTTCCTGGCACGCACGCCGCACGGCTATCACGACAAGGCGCTGATCCGTCGCGACCTGGAGGACGCGGGTTTCTCCGATGTCGCGATCGAGACCAGAGCCGAACAAAGCCGCGCATCCTCGCCACGGCTTCCGGCCGTCGCTTATTGTCAGGGCACCGTCCTTCGCACCGAAATCGAGGCCAGGGACGCTGGAAAACTGGACGCCGCGACCGACTACGCGGCATCAGCCATTGCCGACAGACATGGCAGTGGCGAAGTTGCCGCCAAAATCCAGGCACATGTGATCATGGCCGCGGCCTGAATGGTGGAACGTCCACCCTGCGCAATGACCGCTGTCCCGTCCTCGACAAGACGGAAAGTGCGATCAGTGGTCAGGCCTCGGCCTTGATGGCCGCTATCCAACATGGCCGACGCGTTTGTCGTATGCCGCATTGACAAGCCAATGCATGAAACCTAAGCACAGGCACACAGGGCCGGGGGGCTTTGGCATGTCGAGGAGAGCTTCTTGAAAGGAATTATCCTTGCTGGAGGCAGTGGAACGCGTCTTTATCCACTAACATTAGCAGTCTCTAAGCAAATTCTTCCCATTTACGACAAGCCGATGATCTATTATCCGCTGAGCGTGCTGATGCTCGCGGGAATACGAGAGATTCTGATCATTTCGACGCCCCGTGATCTGCCGGCTTTTCGTGGTTTGCTCGGCGACGGGTCGGAGTTCGGGCTGGCCCTGTCTTACGCCGAGCAGCCGCAGCCCAATGGACTCGCGGAAGCCTTCATCATCGGCCGCGATTTCATCGGCAAGGACAGCGTGTCGATGATCCTGGGCGACAACATCTATTTTGGCGACGGGCTATCGCAGCTTTGCCGCGTCGCGGCATCGCGCCAGAGGGGCGCCTCGGTGTTCGCCTACCATGTCGAGGATCCCGAACGCTATGGCGTGGTGTCTTTCGACAAGGCGACCGGAACCGCGCTGACGATCGAGGAAAAGCCGCAAAAGCCGAAGTCCAACTGGGCCGTCACCGGTCTCTATTTCTACGACAATAACGTCGTCGACATCGCCCCGACCATCCGTCCTTCGGCGCGCGGCGAGATCGAGATCACGGCCATCAACAATGTCTATCTCGAGCGCGGCCAGCTCCATGTTCACCGGCTGGGACGCGGCTATGCCTGGCTCGACACCGGTACGCATGACAGCCTGCACGAAGCCTCGTCCTTCGTGCGTACGATCGAGCATCGCCAGGGCATCAAGGTCGCCTGTCCAGAGGAAATCGCCTTCGAACAGGGATGGCTGACGGCGGACATGGTGCTGGATCGCGCAAGCCGGCTGGGAAAGAACGAGTACGCCGCCTATCTGCGCCGGCGCGTCGTCGATCTTTCGGAGGGTTAAGATGCTGGAGGTGAGATCCCTGGGCATCGACGGGGTGCTGGAAATCGTCCCGAAGCGCCATGGCGACGCACGCGGTTTCTTCATGGAAACCTACAATGCCGAGCGCTTTTCGCAGGCCGGCATCGACCTGACTTTCGTGCAGGACAACCATTCCTATTCCGCTGCCCCGGGCGTCCTGCGCGGGCTTCACTACCAGCTTGCGCCGCGTGCCCAGGACAAGCTGCTGCGGGTCATCCGCGGCAGCATTCTCGACATCGCTGTCGATATCCGCCGCGCCTCGAAAACCTTCGGAAAATGGGTCGCCCTCGAAGTGTCGGCCGAAAAAGGCAACCAGATCCTGGTGCCGAAGGGCTTCGCGCATGGCTTCGTCACGCTCGTGCCCGACACCGAGGTGCTGTACAAGGTGACCGACACCTATTCGCCCGAGCATGATCGGTCGATCCGTTTCGACGATCCCGCCATCGGCATAGAATGGCCGTCGCTGGCCGACGGGTTCCAGCTTTCGGACAAGGACCTCAAGGCGCCGACGCTGGCTACGGCCGAGGTGTTCGCCTGATGGAGCATGTGGGGCATAAGGACGGCGGGATGAATTTTCTGGTGACGGGCGGTGCCGGCTTCATCGGTTCGGCGGTATGCCGGCATCTGTGCGCCAATCCGGCCTACCGGGTGACCAATCTCGACAAGCTGACCTATGCGGGCAACCTGGCCTCGCTGCGGCCGATCGAGAATGCCCACAATTACAGCTTCGCCCAGGCCGATATCTGTGACGAAAGGGCGGTGCTCGACATACTGCGCCGCGACGATATCGACATCGTCATGAAC
>NZ_RZSJ01000777.1:0-2274 GCF_003998025.1 Mesorhizobium sp. M8A.F.Ca.ET.021.01.1.1 | reverse complement strand
GTCGACGCGACGCTGCTGCAGCATGTCGTCGCCAGCCTCGGCCGCGTCTTTGCCGCGCTGGCCGCCGCCATCCTGGTCGGTGTGCCGGTGGGGCTCGCCATCGGCATCAGCACGGTGGGGCGCGGCATCTTCGATCCGCTGCTCGAATTCCTGCGGCCGATCCCGCCGCTGGCCTATCTGCCGCTGGTCATCATCTGGTTCGGCATCGGCGAGCCGTCGAAGATCCTGGTGATCGCCATCGCCATGCTGGCGCCGGTCGCCCTGTCGACCGCCTCGGGCGTCCGCGGCGTCTCGCGGGAGCGCATCAACGCCGCGCGTTCGCTTGGCGCGACGCGCGCCCAGGTGGTCCGCCACGTGATCCTGCCCAGCGCCCTGCCCTCGATCCTGACCGGCCTGCGCATCGCGCTCGGCGCCGGCTGGTCGACACTGGTCGCGGCCGAACTGGTGGCGGCGACGCGCGGCCTTGGTTTCATGATCCAGTCCGCGGCCCAATTCCTCGTCACCGACGTGGTGGTGATGGGCATATTGGTGATCGCGGCCATCGCCTTCGTGCTCGAATTCACCATCCGCCGGATCGAGCGCGTGCTCGTCCCGTGGGCGGGGCGTGAATGATCGGAAGAGGAGAATGACGATGACCCATTCCACCGCCGTGTTGTTTGCTCATGTCGGCTCCTGGCTGCTCGGCCTTGCCGCCGACGACAAAGCGGCAAAGGAGGACGGCCTGCGCTCGCCGGCGCCGGTCCATCTCCGCGCCGGGCACGACCGCCTGCCGCCGCGCGACGAGAGCTTTTATTGGGCCTGGCAGTACTGGTCGCAGTGAGTGGCTGGCGGTTGGCGCACCGACGCATAGCGTTAGCGATCTTTCGCGCTAGCCTCCACGTCTTCGTCATCCTAGGGCGAAGCAAGGAGCAAAGCGACGCGCGCAGACCCTAGGATCCATGCCGCGACTGTGGTGCGTTGCAACGGTGCAAAAACGGCTCACCACCCAGTTCCGCGAAAGAGTTCGAACCATTCCGGATTAGCTTTCTCGATCAGCTCGATCTTCCATTGGCGTGGCCAGCGTTTCAGGGACTTCTCACGTTGGATCGCATCAGTGATGTCGAAATACTCTTCGTACCAGACAAGGCGTTGCACGCCGTAGCGACTGGTAAAGCCTGAGCCTTGGCCAGATTTGTGCTCGGGTACACGGCGGCCGAGGTCGTTGGTGACGCCAATGTAGATAGTGCCACGTTTCTGGCTTGCGGTCATGTAGACATAGCCGGTCATGTTTGAAGCGTAATCCGGGTGAGTGAGCGTGTAAGCGTCGTTTCTGATCCGTCGCATTCTACGACCAAAGTCACGGCATGGATCCTAGGGTCTGCGCCGCGTCGCTTCGCTCCTTGCTTCGCCCTAGGATGACGAAGGTATAGGTGCCGTAGAAAAAAATTCCGCCCGTCACAATCATCTCGCAAAATTATTTCTCTACTAAATTTATAGAACTACCTAGCCTGATCCATCTTCCAACCGGTGAGGACATTTCCTGCCGCGCGCATTGAAGGAGAGGGATCATGTTCAATCTGACGAGACGCGTTTTCGGCATTGGCCTCGTGGCCGCGACAGTGGTGCTGTCGTTCGGCGCCGCCGCGCAGGACCTGAAGCAGTTCAGCATCGGCTACCAGAAGACCGGCCTGCCGGTGATCGCCAGGCAGCAGCAGGTGATCGAGAAGGCGCTCGGCGACAAGGGCGTCACCGTGAAGTGGGTCGAGTTCACCGCCGGGCCGCCATTGGTCGAAGCGCTCAATGTCGGTGCCATCGATGCCGGCTGGACCGGCGACGCGCCGCCGATCTTCGGTCAATCGGCCGGCGCCAACATCGTCTATGCCGCGGCGCTGCCGTCCAATGGCGAAGGCGAGGCGATCTTCGTCAAGCCGGCCTCGCCGGTCCAGGCGGTCGCCGACCTCAAGGGCAAGCGCGTCGGCGTCGGCAAGGGCACCAGTGCGCATAATCTTCTCGTCGCCGCGCTGGAAAAGGCAGGTGTCGCCTTCGATCAGATCACGCCGGTCTATCTCAGCCCGGCGGATGCGGCCGCCGCCTTCGCCAGCGACCAGATCGATGCCTGGGCGGTCTGGGATCCGTTCTTTGCCATCGCCGAAACCCGCTACCAGCCGCGTGTGCTGGCCCGCTCCAGCGAGGTGCTCAAGGTCAACACCTATTTCCTCGCCAACAAGGATTTCGCCAAGGCGCATCCCGAAATCGTCACCACGACCATCGCCGCGCTTGGCGAGGCGGCGAAAT
>NZ_RZSJ01000776.1:0-2277 GCF_003998025.1 Mesorhizobium sp. M8A.F.Ca.ET.021.01.1.1 | reverse complement strand
TCGACGCTGGTCTGCGCGTAGGGTATCTGCTTACCCCGAACACGCTGGGCTACGTGCTGGGCGGCTATTCCTGGCAGAAGTACAAGCTTGATTCCAACGCCGGCTTTGGTTTCGATTGGGACCAGAGCGGATATTTCGTCGGTGGTGGTCTCGAAACGGCCATTAACAGCAATTGGACGATCAAGACCGAGTATCGCTATACACGCTTCGGCACCAAGGACGATCTCCTTTCCGAGGCCGGCCTTATCGGGGCTCCGGATGGCCTTCTCAATCTCGATACGTCGCGGCACACATTCCAGGTTGCCGCCAGCTATCGCTTCGGGGCGCAGAACGGTGCCGCCACTTCGTTTGAAACGCCCGCCTATAACTGGTCCGGCTTCTATATCGGTGGCGGTTTGGGCGCGGGTGCGTCGGTGCACCAGATCGAAATCCCACCGCTTGGCGGCGCGAAGTTCAACGGCCTCGGCGGTGAAGGCGTGCTTGGCGAGCTGAATGTCGGCTATGACCACGACTTCGGCAGCTGGGTCGCTGGCATCATGGTGGACGCCCGCTATTCCGGCATGACCTCGAAGCTGGACCTCGGCGGCGGATCGATCAATGTCGATACCGACTACGGTTTCGATGTGCTTGGCCGCGCCGGCATGAAAATGAATGAATCGACCCTCGCCTACGCGCTGGCTGGCTACAGTTGGCAGCATTTCGACTTGAACGCTTCGGACCCGGTCGGCGACATCCTCGATTGGGGCTCCAGCGGTTTCTCTGTTGGTGGTGGTCTGGAAACGGCAATATCCAGCAATGTTACCTTGGGTGTTGAGTATCGCTACTCGCAATTCGCCAAGAAAGATTTCTCATCCGAGGTGGGGCTGCCTGACGACTCCATTACCTCTACGTCGTCCTTCCATACCGTGCGTATCGGCGCGAAGTACAAGTTCAACTAAGCCCTCCAGGCAAACCTAAAAAAGCCCGCCGGCGTTGCCGGCGGGCTTTTTCGTTGCTTGAGATATGACGCGGTGAAATCTGGGCAACAAAAAAGCGGAGCCAAAGCCCCGCTTCCTCGATATCGAGATTGCCGCCGGTTCATCCGCGGTCGGCCAATCGATCGACAATGGCTTTCTAGCGCATCCATGCGACAGCAGTGCGACAGAAGCTTTCTATCGCCAATCCCTGGCCCTCACGCGCGCTCGATCCGGCATTGGTAGCAATTGTTGCGCGCCGAGCGGACATGCACATAGGCAATGCCTTCACGCTCAAACAGGGTTTCCGCCCGCGCTACTATAGCGTCGGTTGGGATGACGCCGCCGCTGCCATAGACAATGCGGTCGTCCTTGCCGTAGCCGCGCACGATATAGTCGGCGCTTTCCAGTATCTCGGGAATGATCTCCGCCTCAACAGCGCGTTCGCATTCCTGCGCGTGCAGGAAGATGGGGCCCGTCTCGGCATAAGGCTGAAGCTGCGGGAACGGCCGGTAGGCCAGGACGAGGTAGCCATCGCCGGCGGCGATGTTCTTCAAACAATGCCGGCAAGGCATGCCGTCACCGTCGGAAACCTGGCGCTCGGGCGTGTTGCCATAGGCGTCTGGCCCACCCCCCTGCAGCGCTTGCACATCTTCGGTCGGCAGAGCTTTGAACTGGATGGTCATCGCATGATCTCCGGTGTGGTTGAGCGGAAATTATGCTTCCCCTTCGATGCTTCCCACCCGATTCCTGCCAAGAGTCGAGGGCCGACCTGCGGTCGGCAAATCGGGCCCGAGACCAAATGGGATAAGCGCCGATATTGCCAGCCGGGACAATATAAGCCGGCTAATCAGTTTGAATCGGCGCCTGCGTTCAGCGGATGAAATCGTCGAAGCGGCGCAATGTCACCCGGCGATTCTGCCAGTTCTCGCTCTGAGTCGGCACCAGCAGGAATTCCTCGCCGTAACCGACAGTCTCCAATGCATAACCGGGCACGCCGAATTCACGCACCAGCGTGCGCTTCAGCGAAGCGGCGCGCTGTTCGGAAAGAACCTGATTCGACTGAAACGATCCGACAGCGTCGGTATGACCCTCGATGAGCACACGCGCGCCGGGGTCGCGACGCAGGATGCGGCGCAGCGCATCGGCGATGTTATCGATCTTGTTATACTGCGAACTGGAAATCGCCGCGGAGCCAAAGGCGAAATTGATCGACTGGATATCGATCGAGCGCGCCATGCGGCGCAGGTCCGGCCGGCGCTTGAATTCACGGATGGTGACGCGCTCGTTCGGCCGCAGCTTGACCCGGGGTGCCGCCTCGAGC
>NZ_RZSJ01000775.1:0-2281 GCF_003998025.1 Mesorhizobium sp. M8A.F.Ca.ET.021.01.1.1 | reverse complement strand
TTCAGCACCGCCGGCCAGCGGCTCATTTACGACGAAGGTTTGCGCGGTGCGGTGGACGCCTGGCTCAAATCGCTCGACGAGGAGGCATTCGTCGCGCATTTGCCGCTGTTGCGCCGGGTCTTTTCGCACCTCGACTCGATGGAGCGGCGGCGGCTGATCGAAGCGGTGCTCGGCCGCGCCAGACGCCTGCCGGCCGGGCTGACACCAACACCTGACGGCGGCGAGGCGTGGCGCCGGCATCTCGATCGGCTCGCGCCGTTGCTCAGGGGCGAGAATGACCATGGATGACGGGATCGACATGAGCGAATCCGGCCAGGCGGGCGACGAGCGCGAGCGCCGCTGGCGCCTGGCGGTCGGCGCCGATGATCCGTCATCGGCAGCGCTTTCCGAGACCGACAAGCGGCTTTCGGCGGCACTCGATGCGCTCTATGGCGACGGCGCCGGCGATGCTGGTGCCGATCCGCGCAAGCGGCGCGGCGGGCTGGGGCGATCGGCGCCGAAAGTCGCGCAATGGATGGGCGATATCAGGTCGTTCTTTCCAGCGCAGGTGGTGCAGATCGTCCAGAAGGATGCCTTCGAACGGCTCAATTTGAAGCAGATGCTGATGGAGCCGGAATTCCTCAAGGCGATCGAGGCGGATGTCAATCTGGTCGCCGATCTGATCTCGCTGCGTTCGGTCATGCCGGCCAAGACCAAGGACGTCGCCCGCACGATCATCGCCGACATCGTCGCCAAGCTGATGCAACGGCTGGAGCAGAAGACCGCCGAGGCGATACGCGGTGCGCTCGACCGCTCGCGCCGCACCAACCGCCCGCGCCAGCGCGACATAGATTGGCCGCGCACCATTTCGGCCAACCTTCGCCACTATCAGCCCGAGCACAAGACCATCGTGCCGGAAAGATTGATCGGCTTCATGCGCCAGCAACGTCGGATGGTCGACCTCGACGAGGTTGTGCTGTGCGTCGACCAGTCCGGGTCGATGGCCAGTTCGGTGATCTATGCCTCGATATTCGCCGCCGTGATGGCCTCCTTGCCGGTGGTGCGGACCAAGCTGGTCTGCTTCGACACGGCGATCGTCGACCTGACCGAGGAGCTCAGCGATCCGGTCGAGGTGCTGTTCGGCGTGCAACTTGGTGGCGGCACCGACATCAACCAGGCGGTCGCCTATTGCGCCGACCGCATCGAACGGCCGACCAAGTCGCATATGGTGCTGATCACCGACCTCTATGAAGGCGGCAATGGCCAGGAATTGCTGCAGCGGCTGGCGGCACTCGTTCGCTCGGGCGTCAATGTGGTCGTGCTCCTGGCGCTGACCGATCAGGGCAGGCCGGGTTATGACCCCAAAATGGCCGGGTCGGTTGCGGCACTCGGCATTCCCGTCTTTGCCTGCACGCCGGATCTGTTTCCCGACATGATGGCCGCGGCACTGCGTCGCGAGGATATCGGCGCCTGGGCTGCCGGGGCCGATATCAAGCTGGTCCGCGCCGAGGCCGATGACACCATGGCTGACGCCTGAGGCGCGACTATCTTCGCCGCCAGAAGCCCGCTTGGCATCGCCAGAGCGGCAACCAAAAGCAACGTTGAAACGCCCGCGGTGCTGACAGGCACGGCGCAAGGGCCGCTTCGCATCACCACGCGCTGACATCGCCAAATGGCCGGCCGACGTCTGCCTTGGTCATCATGTCGTGAATTGCGCGCAGCGGTCGCTTGACTCTGATCGAGCCATGTGAAAAATTTTGCAGCAACTGATAAAAATATCACCGGGACGGAAACGTGGTTGGTTTTGGAAACGGCCTCTTGCGCGACGATGACGCCAGCATGGCGGCGCGCGCCGCATGGCTTCACTACGCCGGCGGCCTGACCCAGTCAGAGGTTGCCAAGCGGCTGGGGCTGACCAGCCTCAAGGCCCACCGCCTCATCACCAAGGCCAACCAGGAAGGGCTGGTGAAGGTCTATATCGACGGTGAAGTGTCGGAATGCGTCGAGCTCGAGGACGAATTGTCCCGCCGTTACGGCCTCGACTATTGCGAGGTGGTTCCGGATTTCGATTCCGAGGACCTGCCGCTCAAGGCGCTCGGCATTGCCGGCGCGCAGTTCCTCAAGCGCGAGATCGAGCGCGGCGAGCAGGCGCTGATCGGCGTCGGCCACGGCCGCACGCTCGCCGCCTGCGTCGAATATCTGCCGCGCACCACCACCGACCGGATCCGCTTCGTTTCGCTGCTCGGCGGCCTGACGCGGAAATTCTCGGCCAATCCGCATGACGTCATCCATCGTCTCGCCG
>NZ_RZSJ01000774.1:0-2286 GCF_003998025.1 Mesorhizobium sp. M8A.F.Ca.ET.021.01.1.1 | reverse complement strand
GACCGCTTCGGGCCGCACGGTGAAGGCCATCAAGCTGACCGCGAGCGGCAAGGCCGACATAACGAACCCTTCCGCCAACGTCTCGCTGACCGGCGCCGTCAACGACCAGCCGCTCGACATCAAGGCGGCCCTGGTGACCAGCGAGGGCAAGCGCTCGATCAACGGCTTCCTGGTCTCGCTGGGCGATAACAAGGTCTCGGGCGACCTGGCGCTCGACGACAAGTTCATGCCCCTGGGCACGCTGACGCTCGCCGCACCGGCAATCGACCAGTTGGCCGCGCTCGCCGGCCAGGCGGTGACCGGCGACATCAACGGCACCTTCCTCTTTGCCAAGGACGGCGACGCACCCTCCATTGCCATAGATGCCAAGAGCACATCGGTCGCGCGTGGCGAGGTGACTGCCAAGGCGATCGCCATCAATGCGCTGGTCGCCAATTATCTCAAGGCGCCGGCGATGTCGGGCACCATCAAGGCTGATGCGGTCACTTCGGGAAGCACCGAAATCGGCGCCATCGGCGTCGACCTCAAGCGCGACGGCGACTGGACCAATTTCACTGGCGGCGCCACGATCGCGGGCATTCCTGCGACCGCTGCCGGCCGGGTTAAGATTGCCGAGGGCACCACCAGCGTGGAGATTGCTTCGGGCCAAGCCACCGTTCGCGGCATCAAGGCGGCGATTGCCGAGCCGTCGGCACTGTCCATCGCCAACGGCACGGCCAATATCGACAGGCTGGCGCTCGACGTTGGCGGCGGCCGGGTGGCGCTGTCGGGCAGCGCCGGCGAGACGCTCGATCTGGCGGCGCAGGTCTCCGCTTTGCCTGCCGCCCTTGCCAATGCGTTTTCGCCTGGCCTGGATGCCGCGGGCACGCTTGACGGTATCGCTGAAGTGAGCGGAGCGCCGGCCGCTCCCGACATCCGGTTCAACGCGAAGCTGGCCGGCGCCGAGACCAGTCAGACCCGAGAGGCAGGGCTCGGACCACTCGCCGTCGATGCGGCCGGCAGCTACACGATTGCCGGTGGCGTCGTCCTCGACCATGCTACCCTCTCCGGCGACAAGGTCTCCGGCCAGGCCGCCGGAACCATCAACCCGAACGGGGCCAGCGATTTCGCGATCGATCTGACCTCGTCCGGCCCCAGCCTGCCGCTGACGGTTGGAAGCAACGAGAGCCCGGTCAAGATCGAGGTCCGGTCAGTGTCGGCCAAAATTGGGGGCGAAAGCACGCATGCCCGGCTGGACCTTTCCGCGATCCTGCCCTCGATCGTCACCAGCCCGGCGAAGGTTGACGGACTTACGCTCACTCTGCACTCGGATGCGTTCGATCTCAGGAATCGCGCCGGGCCGGTTTCCGGAACGGTGTCGGTGGACAAGGTTGGGCTCGACAATCCAACGATCGCGCCGCTCATCGCGGGCAAGGTCACGGCCGCGCTCAACGCCCGGCTGAGCGCCGACGCCGTCGCCATCGACAGCGGCACGCTGAAAAGCGATGCGCTCAGCAGCCAGGTCGCCGGCCAGGTATTGCTGCGTGACGGTGCCATCGACCTCAACCTGAAGGCGGATGCGCCATCGTCGGCCTTGCCGGCGGCGGCACGCGGCTTGCTTGGCGACCGCGCCCAGATAAGCGCCACGCTGAAGCGCGAGCCCAGCGGCAATCTCAACATAGGTGGATTGAAGCTCACTTCGGGCCCGCTGAGCGCCGAGGGGCAGGCAAGCCTTGCCGACAACAAGGTGGCCGCCGACATCAGGGGTGCGCTGAGCGACATCTCGCGATTGTCGAAGGACGCCACGGGCGCCATCGCTTTCGCGCTGAGCGCGCAAGGGCCGGCCATGGCGCCCGACCTGTCGCTTACCATCAACAGCGACAAGCTCTCGGTTGCATCTCGCGAGATAACCGGATTGAAGCTCACCGCCACCGGCAAGGCGGACGCCGCCAATCCGGCGGCCAATGTCCAGCTTACCGGCAATGTCGCCGGCCAGGCGCTGCAGGGGAGCGCCGTGCTGGCAACGGCGAACGGCAAGAGCGCCATCAATGGCCTGCTCCTGTCGCTGGGCAAGAACAGGATTTCAGGCGATCTGGCACTGGACGACAAGTTCGTGCCCGAAGGCACCATCTCGCTCGACCTGCCCGACATCGGGCCGCTCGCCGCGCTGGCGCTGGAAAAGGCGGAAGGCGACGTGCGCGGCACGATCGCCTTCTCGAAGACCGGGGCGGCGCCCCAGGTCGCCATCAAGGCGGCTACCGCCTCGATCACGCGCGGCGACCTCCAGGCGAAGGCCGTTTCCATAGA
>NZ_RZSJ01000773.1:0-2294 GCF_003998025.1 Mesorhizobium sp. M8A.F.Ca.ET.021.01.1.1 | reverse complement strand
ATACAATGCTTTCACGGCATTTCCAAGCCCGTGGCCGGAATATGGGAAGCAACGTGCCCTTTGCAACGAATTTGGACGAGATGGGACCCGCCAATCGTCGTGGATCTCAGCCTGCAATGCTGCGATAGGCTTCGGCGATACCCAGGAAATCAGCCGCTTTCAGGCTGGCGCCGCCGACCAGCGCGCCATCGACGTTCCTGACGCCCAGCAGTTCGACCGCGTTGGACGGCTTGACCGAGCCGCCATAGAGAATGCGCATCCTGGCAGCGGCGGTCCCCAGCTTTTCCGACAGCTTTTCGCGGATATGCGCATGCGCCTCGGCCACATCGGCCGCCGTTGGCGTCAGGCCGGTGCCGATCGCCCACACCGGCTCGTAGGCGATAATGGTATTGGACGGCGTGGCGCTCGGCGGCACCGAGCCTTCAACCTGGCGCGAAAGCACCTCCAGCGTGGCGCCGGCTTCACGCTGCTGCTGCGTCTCGCCGATGCATACGATGGCCACCAGTCCGGCACGCCAGGCCGCGGTGGCCTTGGCCTGGACCGTCGCATCGTCCTCGCCGCGTTGTTCGCGGCATTCGGAGTGACCGACAATGACATGGCTCGCGCCCGCGTCCTTCAGCATCTCCGCCGAGATGCAGCCGGTATAGGCGCCGCTTTCCTTGGGGTGGCAGTCCTCACCGCCGGCATGGACAGGCGTGCGCGACAGGATCTCCGCCGCATGGGAAAGCAGCGTCGCGGGAACACAGACCAGTGCTTCGGTCTCGGCGTCGAGCCCGCTCATGAAACCGTTGCCGATCATCCTGAGTTCGTTCAGCGAGGCGCTGGTGCCGTTCATTTTCCAGTTGCCGGCGACAAGCGGGCGAATTCCTGGCGTCATGGTGTGCTTCTCCGGGCGATATCAGGCTCTGGCCCTCACTACCAAAATCAGGCCACAAAGCAATCGACAGTGGACCGGAAGGGCGCTATTGCGCTTGTTTCAGACTCGGCGCATGCGAAAATGCGCATAAATCGGAAGTAACCATGCTTGGTATATTGAGAAGCGCGGCAGGTACCTGGGTCGCGAAGACGCTGCTTTCGCTGCTGGTGGTCAGTTTCGCTGCCTGGGGCATCTCCGGAAAGCTCATGGGCGGCTTTGCGGGCCACGATTCGGTGATAACCGCTGGTGGAACCAAGGTATCGATCAACGAATACCGCCTTGCCTATGACCGCCAGCTCGCCGTCATGTCGCAGCAGTTCGGTCAGCGCCTCACTCATGAACAGGCAAAGGCGCTCGGCATCGACAATCAGGTGCTGGCGCAACTCGTCTCCGGTGCCGTTCTCGACGAACAGGCACGCAAGCTGGGCCTCGGCCTCTCCAAGGACCGGCTGGCTGAACTCACCCGCGAAGATCCGGCGTTCAAGGGCCCTGGCGGTCAGTTCGACCGGCGGACATTCGACTACATGCTGCACGAGGTCGGCATGCGGCCCGAGGATTACCTGAAGAACCGCGCCCAGGTGGCGGTGCGCCAGCAGATCGTCGAGGCTGTCTCGGACGGCCTCAAAGCCCCCGACACGTTCTTCAAGGCGGTCGCGCTCTACCGCGGCGAAGACCGCACCGTCGACTATCTGACATTGCCAAAGACGCTGGTCGAGCCGATCGAGGCGCCGAGCGACAGCGTGCTCCAGGCTTATTTCGAGGCCAACAAGAAAACCTACGCCGCACCTGAGTACCGCAAATTCTCCTATGTCCGCCTGGAACCGGTGGACATCATGGATACGACCGCGGTCACCGACCAGCAGGTCAGTGACGACTACAACAAGAACAAGGCGCGCTACACCACACCCGAAATGCGCACCATCGAGCAGCTTGTGTTCAAGACGCCGGATGCCGCGAAGGCAGCGCTCGATTCGCTCAAGGCAGGTGCCACCTTCGACAAGCTGGTGACCGCCGAAGGCAAGACCCCGGCCGATATCCTGCTTGGCACGCTCGCCAAGGACAAGATCGCCGACAAGGCGGTTGCCGATGCCGCCTTCGCGCTCAATGCCAATGAAGTCAGCCAGGTCGTTCAGGGCACCTTCGGTCCAGTGCTGCTGCGCGTGACCGAGATCAAGCCCGAGGTGGTGAAGCCGCTTGCCGAAGTGTCCGACCAGATCCGCAAGGACCTGGCGCTGGGTGAGGCAAGCCGCATCCTTTTGGATGTGCACGACAATTATGAGGACACCCGTGCATCGGGCAGTTCGCTGGCCGACGCGGCCGCCAAATTGAAGCTCAAGGACATCACCATCGACGCCATCGATCGCAATGGCCTGAGGCC
>NZ_RZSJ01000772.1:0-2299 GCF_003998025.1 Mesorhizobium sp. M8A.F.Ca.ET.021.01.1.1 | reverse complement strand
TGCGGATGCCGTCGCGCAACCGCGCCGTGTTGGTGACGAAAAGATCGTCGCCGACAAGCTGCGTCTTCTTGCCGATCAGGTCGGTCAGGTATTTCCAGCCTTCCCAGTCATCTTCGGCAAGGCCGTCCTCGATCGAGATGATCGGGTAATCGGCGGCGAGCTTGGCGAGGTACTTGGCCTGCGCCTTGGGATCGCGTGTCTTCTTCTCACCCTCATAGACGTAGTTGCCGTCCTTGAAGAATTCGGTCGCGGCGCAATCGAGGCCGAGCGCGATCTCTTCGCCCGGCTTGAAACCGGCCTTCTCGATCGATTCCATGATGAAATCGAGCGCCACCGGCGCGCTCTTCAGGTTCGGCGCGAAGCCGCCCTCGTCGCCGACATTGGTGTTGTGGCCGGCATCCTTCAGCTTCTTGCGCAGCGTGTGGAAGACTTCCGAACCCCAGCGCACGCCTTCACGCAGCGTCGGCGCGCCGACCGGCAGGATCATGAATTCCTGGAAGTCGATCGGATTGTCGGCATGCGCGCCACCATTGATGATGTTCATCATCGGCACGGGCAGGATATGCGCCTTTGTGCCGCCGACATAGCGATAGAGCGGCAGGCCGGCGGCATCGGCCGCGGCTTTCGCCACCGCCAGCGAAACGCCCAGAATGGCGTTGGCGCCGAGCCGGCTCTTGTTAGGCGTGCCGTCAAGCTCGATCATGATCTGATCGATATGGATCTGGTTTTCGGCTTCCATGCCGCCGATCGCCTCGAACAGTTCGCCGTTGACCGCTTCGACGGCCTTGAGCACGCCCTTACCGAGGTAGCGGGCGCCGCCGTCGCGCAGTTCGACGGCCTCATGGGCGCCGGTCGAGGCGCCCGACGGTACCGCGGCGCGGCCCATTGAACCGTCTTCGAGAACGACATCGACCTCGACGGTCGGGTTTCCGCGGCTGTCCAGGATTTCACGCCCGACAATATCGATGATGGCGGTCATTGCGATGTCCTCGATTTGATCTGGAGAAAACGTCGCGCCCGTCTTAGCCAAAGCGACGCAAAAGGCAATCGGGCCCTGGCCGAATATTGCCGCCCGCGCGATTCACGAAGCGCAAGTTTCTGTCATCATAAGTCATGCCACAAGGGGCGCATTCCGGGTTAAGGCTGTTGTCGCGCGGGGCGAAACAGGAGGAGTTTCGCCATGTCCGAGTTGAGCGGTATCGTCAGTCTGTTCCTGATCGCGGCGGCGTTCCTGACGTCGTGCGACAATCAGCAGCCACCGCCAAAGGCCATTGCGCCTTTGCCGGCCTTGCACATTAGCGAGTAGCGTTGCCTCGAATCGAAAAGGGGGCCGTCGAAACGGCCCCCTTTTCGGTTGTGGCGTCAGTGCCAGTAGGGCGTAACCTTATAATATTCGTAGGACTCGTCGCGCACGCTCTCGCCATCGGCGCCGGCCAACTCGTTGATCGAATGGGCGGGCGCTGCCTTCAGCTGTTCCTTGGTGAAGGGTACGACATAGCCGCCCTTGTCCTCGTCGTAGTCGAGGCTCGCCCAGGGAATGGCATGGTACTTCTCGGCAATACCGAGAAAGCCGCCAAATCCGATCACCGCGAACATGATGCCGTTCGACGTCTTATCGAGCATGACGTCCTCGATGCTGCCGATGCCGTCGCCTTGGGTATTGTAGACGGTAGTGCCGATCACTCGCGAAGCGGCAATGGCTTCGGTGTGGCCTGTTTGCGTTGTCATTGTTTGCTCCTCGTTGTCGTTAATCTGCACTTTGACAATGAGGCGCGCGGGCGAAAGTTCCCGACTTTTTGGCGGCTGCCCGATCACTCCGCGAGGATGAAAGTCACCTTCATGTTGACGCGATAGGCCGCGATCTTGCCGTCCACGACAACGATCTTCTGATCCTGGATCCAGGCCCCTTCGACATTCTTCAGGGTTTTGGCGGCGCGGGCGATTCCTTGCTCGATGGCGTCCTGAAAGCTCTTCTTCGACGATGAGGTGATTTCGGTGACGCGGGCGACGGACATGGCTTCCTCCTGCCAAAACGCTCATTTGCCTGCCGAGCGTACAACTGGCCCCTGGCAACCACAAGCACGGGCAGAAAGCCTAGGATTAGTGGCCCTTCGCTACCCGGTCCAACGCCATCAGCTTTTCGAGCAGCGCCGGCATATCTTTCAGCGGCACCATGTTCGGACCGTCGGAGGAGGTCGAATTGTCGGGGTCCTGATGAGTCTCGATAAAGACGCCGGCAACGCCGACGGCAACGGCCGCGCGGGCCAGCGTCTCGACAAAGCGGCGCTCCCCGCCAGAC
>NZ_RZSJ01000771.1:0-2303 GCF_003998025.1 Mesorhizobium sp. M8A.F.Ca.ET.021.01.1.1 | reverse complement strand
ATGCCGGCCTGGACGACCGGCCGCCAGCGGCCGAGCTCATAAGGTTCGGACGGCAGCGATGTCGAGGAAATACGGTAGTCGCGGCGACGGCTCATCCCCTCCTGGGCGAGGATGCCGGCCATGGCGATGATGCCGATCAGCACCGACAGAAACGCGGTCTCGCCGAGCACCGCCGGACCGCCGCCGGCCAGCTTCTGATAGATGAGCGTCGGCAGCACGAGATAGTTGGCGGGAATGCCGAGAAACGCCGGAATGCCGAAATTGCCGACACAGGAGACGAAGGCAAGTGCGGCCGCCGCCATGATCGACGGCGTCATCAAGGGCAGCACGATGGTGACCAGTACGGTGAACCAGTTCGCGCCGCCGGCGCGCGCCGCCTCGACCAGTTCGCGCGGCAGCTTGCGCAGGCCGGCACGCACCAGCAGGAAGACCAGCGGGCCGTATTGGACGCCAAGCAGCAGGATGATGCCCGAGGTCGAATAGAGCAGGTTCTTCGTGCCGAGCGGCGGCGCTGCCCCGAACAGTTTTAGGAACGGGCTCGCCGGGCCGAACAGTTGCAGCCAGGCCAGCGCCGTCACCTGCGGCGCGATCAGCAGCGGCATGACGTAGCAGAGCACCAGGGCGCTTCGGCCACGTATGTCGGTCAGCGAGACCAGCACGGCCACCAGCGTGCCCGACAGCACAGCCAGAAGAGTGCCGCCAATGCCGACGACCAGCGTGTGCCAGGTCGCGATCCAGGTTGCCGGGCTTCTCAGCCCGGCCTCCACGGCCACGGTCGTCAAGACGCCGCCGGGTGCCGCGATCTCCTTGACGAGGCGCAGCATGGGCAGCAGCGAAAGCAGCACAATGACGACGGCAACCGCCGCCGTCAGGGCCATTTCCTGGCCCCGGCTTTCCCTGATTCGTGCCGACATGATTGGTTTCCTGGGATCGGTCGATCGATTCGATCACGTTTCGCCGGAACTGGCGAGATGCCGTGGAAACGGCATCTCGCCTGACTGTCGGCTCAGCCGCCGAACAGTTCCGAGAACTTTGCCTTGTCGGCGTCAGTCTTGGCAACAATGGCCTTGGTGTCGAACGGCATCACCTTGATTTTGACGCCTTCCGGCAGCCAGTCGGGACGGCCGACCGAGGCGCGCGCCGGCAGATAGCCCATCGACAGCGCCAGCTTCTGGCCTTCATCGGACAAAATGAAGTCGACGAATTTTTTCGCGCCATCGACGTTCTTGGCGGTCTTCATGATGGCGACCGGCTCGGTCACGGCAGGCACGCCTTCGCTGGGGAAAACGAACTCGACCGGCGAGCCCTTCTTCTTGGCGTTCATCGCCATGAAGTCGACGAGGATGCCATAGGGCTTCTCGCCCGATGCCACCGACTTCAGCACCGCGCCATTGCCGCGCACGCTGACGGTGCTGTTGGTCTTCAGCTTCCGGAAGAAATCCCAGCCATAGTTAGCGTCGCCGACAAAGCCCGAAAGCAGGTAGGCGGCAGCGCCCGAATAGAGCGGGCTCGGCATGACCAGGCCGTCGGCATAGGCCGGCTTGGCAAGGTCTGCCCAATGCTCCGGCTTTTGCGCGGCCGCGGTGTTGTAGACGATGCCGGTGGTGATCAGCTTGCTGCCGAAATAGGTCTTGTCGGCGTCATAGGCATCCGCATCGATACCGTCGAGCTTGGCCCCGGGATAGGCCATCAACCGGTCATCCTTCTTCAGCAACTCCATCGAGACCGCGTCGGCGATCAGGAGCACGTCGGGCTGCGGGCTGCCCGCGGCGAATTCGGCCGCCATCTTGGTCAGGATGTCGCTGGTTCCCGAGCGATAGATGGTAACGTCGATGCCGGGCTGCGCCTTCTTGAAGGCATCCACGGTCTTGGCCGCGTCCGCCTCGGGTTGGGATGTGTAGAGCGTCAGCGTTTCGGCATTTGCCACGCCGGCAAACAAAGTTGCGGCGAGCGCCAGCTGGCTGGCCAGCAGCTTGATGAATAGCGCCTTCATGAGACCTCCTGATCCTGTCTGTGCATGAGCGGACCGGCATCCTGGCCGGTTTCCATATTCTCCCTGCACGGCCCATATGACTGGTGGATGACACTGAGTGTCAGCGCCCGGATCAGATCGCATTCATCAGGAAAGAGAGGCTGTCTGGCAGCCTCGAGTGGGGCCGGGAAGGCCCCGGGCACAGCGCAACGAATGGAGCGGGAGGCGGGCTCCTGCTGTCAACCCGCTTTCCGCTGCCGGCATACTCCGAAGGCAGCGCGGAAAACCGTTCAGACCAGCATGCCCATCGGGTTCTCGATCAACTTCTTGA
>NZ_RZSJ01000770.1:0-2313 GCF_003998025.1 Mesorhizobium sp. M8A.F.Ca.ET.021.01.1.1 | reverse complement strand
GGCCTGGAGCGCGCCAGCCATGTCATTATCCTGTCCTGGCTGCATCACGCACCGCGGAATCTGATCGTGCAAAAGCCCCGCCATGCGGCTGATGCCAAAGGCGTGTTCGGGTTGCGCTCCCCTGCCCGGCCGAACCCGGTCGGCCTGCACGTGGCCAAGCTCGTCGGATTGGACATTGCCACTGGGCACATCGACCTCGACGCCATCGACGTGCTCGACGGCACGCCGGTCATCGACATCAAGCCCTATTTCGCCTCGACCGATGCCATATCAGAGGCGACCGTTGAGGGGCGCGAGGAGCGATGAGCGCTCCGACCGGCCGCCGCCGCGCCATCGCCAAGGCGCTGACAGCACTTCTGCCGCTGGCCCCTTATGCCGACATGGAGAAGATCCGCACCGACGCCGGCTCGGTGCATATGAAGACCTTGCCGCCGACGATCGCGGTCTGGCTGGCGACGATCGCCCATATCCGTCACATGCACACCGACTACGAGAAGCTGCTGGCCGAGGGCTATGATCGCGACTCGGCGCGTTTCTTCGTCATCGAGCAGACCAACATCGTGCTCACACGCTGGCGCGCCACCCGCCTGCTCGACGCCGACGACGAGGAGGAATAAGGCTGTGCCGGGCCGCATGGCGCTCACCGCGTCATGCTGGCCGGGTCTTCATCTCGAGGATGACTGAAGTCGGACCACTGGCTCTATGCGCTCGGGCTGCCGGCAATAGCTTGTGACGCCATGGCTAGGAGCTGCCGATGAGCCGAATCGCACAAGATATACCGTTCCTGCCCCAGGTCGGCGATCGCCATGTCGACCCGCATTCCTATCCCGACGGCATCGCTTTCCTCGACGGCCAGTACCTGCCGATGTCGCAAGCCAAGGTGTCGGTGCTGGATTGGGGCTTTCTGCACTCGGACGCCACTTACGATACGGTGCATGTCTGGAACGGCCGCTTCTTTCGCCTCGATCTGCATCTCGACCGTTTCTTCGGCGGGCTCGACAAGCTGCGCATGACGATCCCGTTCGATCGCGATGGCGTCGCCGGGATCCTGCACAATTGCACAGCGCTGTCGGGTCATCGCGCCGCCTATGTCGAGATGCTGTGCACGCGCGGCGCTTCGCCGACCTTCAGCCGCGACCCGCGCCAGGCGATCAACCGCTTCATGGCGTTCGCCGTGCCGTTCGGCTCGGTCGCCAATGCCGAGCAGTTGCAGCGCGGCCTGCGTGTCTCCATCAGCGACAAGGTGCGCATTCCGCCGGCCTCGATCGATCCGGCGATCAAGAACTACCACTGGCTCGACCTCGTGCGCGGCCTCTACGATGCCTATGATCGCGGCGCCGAGACGGCCCTCATTCTCGACTTCAACGGCAATGTCGCCGAAGGTCCGGGCTTCAACGTCTTCCGCGTCAAGGACGGCAGACTGTCGACGCCGGCCATCGGCGTGCTGCCGGGCATCACCCGCCGCACTGTCTTCGATCTCTGCGCGGAGGCCGGCCTCTCGGCAACGGCCAAGGATGTCAGCGTGGCCATGTTGCGCGGCGCCGAGGAAGTCTTCATCACCTCAACCGCCGGCGGCATCATGCCGGTGACGGAGATCGACGGTGCTGAGATCGCGGACGGCAAGGTCGGGCCGATCACCAGCCGGCTGATGGCGCTCTATTGGCAAAAGCACGACGACCCTGACTGGTCGACCCC
Source organism: Mesorhizobium sp. M8A.F.Ca.ET.021.01.1.1 (assembly GCF_003998025.1). NCBI lineage: Bacteria > Pseudomonadati > Pseudomonadota > Alphaproteobacteria > Hyphomicrobiales > Phyllobacteriaceae > Mesorhizobium > Mesorhizobium sp. M8A.F.Ca.ET.021.01.1.1. Next base: position 618 of record NZ_RZSJ01000770.1, on the reverse strand, counting down.
GGTGAACTACCCCTGATTCACACGATTTCTTGTTCTGCGGGAAAGCCCCGAGTTCAAAAAGATTCCCCTCGCCTCTGGAAAATCACCGGACAGGCCGTATATGCCCGGAAGCGGAGAAGCCTCCGCTTCCATCCAGAAATTGCGCCCGCAGGGGCAAGGGATTCCACATCATGACAACAAAGGTTTGGTTCATCACCGGATCGTCGAAGGGCTTTGGCCGCGTCTGGGCCGAGGCCGCATTGGCGCGTGGCGATCGCGTTGCCGCGACCGCCCGTGACACAGGCACGCTCGCCGAGCTCGTCGAAAAATACGGCGACAACATCGCCGCGCTAAAGCTCGACGTCACCGACAAGAAAGCCGTCGATGCCGCTGTCGCCGAGGCACACAAGCGCTTTGGCCGGCTCGACGTCGTCATCAACAATGCCGGTTACGGCCATTTCGGCGCCATCGAGGAAGTCAGCGAGCAGGAAGCCCGCGACCAGATCGAGACCAATGTGTTCGGCGCGCTGTGGGTCACCCAGGCAGCCCTGCCGATCATGCGGGCGCAGCGGTCTGGCCACATCATCCAGATCTCGTCGATCGGCGGCGTCAATGCCTTTGCCTCGCTCGGCCTCTACC
>NZ_RZSJ01000076.1:0-15993 GCF_003998025.1 Mesorhizobium sp. M8A.F.Ca.ET.021.01.1.1 | reverse complement strand
GATTTGTGCTGGGGCGCGCGCATTGGGGGCAGGGGCTGGGCAGCGAGGCCGCGCGCGAAGTGCTTCGCTACGCCTTCGAAACCCTGGCGCTCGAACGGGTGACGGCTGAGGCGGCGACGCGCAACGTCGCGTCGCTGCGGATCCTGGCGAAGCTCGGCTTCGACCATGTCGAGAGCTTCATCGATGAGTCCGACGGTGAGCACTGCGAGCGCTTCGTGCTCGACGCAGACGTCGGAACGTCACTGTTGGCGGGCGATGCGATGCCAGGCTGCTAGGCTTTGAGGCATCCGCCGAGGGATGATCCCTGGATCGCGTGGGCTTTCCGCGGTTCAGGGCAGATCAGATCATCGGCGCCTCAAAGGCCACGAAAATGATGCCGGCCAGCATCCGTCCGCGCCTCGCAAGCACTGGCCCATGGACCAGCCTGACGAGGTGCCGGCGTCGAGCGCATATCCGCCGCGACAAGATCACCAGTCAAGGCGATCAGTGCCCGGCCCGCCGCCGAAAGCCAGTGCGGTGAGGCTGGCGAGGCGGCGTGGGATGACGAGACCCGATACGTATTCAACTCCCTTGCGACGCATCGCCCCGGATGCTCGTCATCCCTATTCAGCTTAGCCCTTGGCGCTCGGCAAAGGCGTATTGAGGAGCTGCTGCTCCCAAAGATACGCGATGCCGCTGCCGCCGAAGTGCTGGATGAGTATCTCGGTCAGATCCTCGACATGCTCGGTGCGCGCCCAATCGCGTTGCCATTCGCCAGCGAGCGCCATCACGGTCATCACGTTCGCGCCGGCCGCGATCATCCGCTGGATGGCAACTTCGTGAGACTCCTTCGAAATGCCGCCCGACGCGTCGGTGATCACGGTCACGTCCCAGCCTTCACCGGCGGCCTGGATCACGGGCATTGCGACGCAGACCTCGGTCCACAGGCCGGCGATGATCAGCTGCTTGCGGCCGGTCGCCTTGACGACGTTCACCACATTCTCGTCCTGCCAGGTGTTCACCCAGGTGCGATCGACGACTTCCTGGTCCGGAAATACGTCGGTGATCTGCTTAAAGAGAAGTCCACCGCGCGCCGCGATCACGCTGGTGAGAATGGTCGGAACATTGAAGGCTTTTGCCAGCTTCGCCAGCGCGGTCGTGTTGTTGACCACCATGTGCGGATCGTGGCTGTTCAGGTTTGCGAGCTGATAAGGTTGGTGATCGATCAGAACGAGGACCGAGTCTTCAGGACGAAGAAGCGAATCAAGGCCGTTGCGAGGGGTCATCAAGACTTCCTTTCTCTGCCGCCATGGACGGCACTGGGTTCACGGGAGACATGCGCCAGCGGGCGGCGTTGCCTGGACGCAATTTGCTGTTCCTCTTGGTGATGCGGTAGTGCCATGGTCAGGCATACTGTGTTGCGAAATGAGGAACGCCGGAATGGACATTGAAGATCTGCAGACATTCGTCGTAGTGGCCGATGCAGGGGGCGTATCGGCCGCCGCGCGCCGGCTCGGCGTTTCCAAGTCAATCGTCAGTCGGCGGCTCTTTCGGGTTGAAGCGGAACTTGGCGTTCAGCTTCTTGCACGAACGACCCGGGGTGCGGCGCTTACGGAAGCGGGGATCACGTTCAGGGATCATGCGGCACGCGCCAGCGCCGAGATCGACACGGCCAGGGAAACGATCCTCCCAACCGGAGAACTGCGCGGCCGCCTGAGGGTTGCCATGCCGCTTTCTTTCGGCCCGACCCACTTCGCTCCGGTGCTTGCGGAAATGGCGCAACACCACCCGCAACTCCACATCCATAGCTCCTACAGCGACCGCTTCGTCGATCTGATCGCCGAAGGTTTCGATTGCGCGATCCGGGTTGGCTACCTTCAGGACTCCAACCTGATCGCGAAGCGCGTCGGGCCGATCTATGGAAAGCTTGTCGCAAGCCCGGATTACATCAAGGCGCACGGTTCACCTGAGAAGGTAGAGCAACTCGTCGACCATCAGGCCCTCATGCAAGGAACGGAAGCCTGGCAGTTCGTGGATGGCGACAAGATTGTCACGGCTCAGCCGCAGGGCAGGTTCAAGGCCGACAACGCTACGGCGCTTGCCGCTGCCGCGGCGGCTGGACTCGGCATCGCCTGGCTCCCCGACTGCATCACGCACGAATATGTGGCCTCCGGCGCACTCGTTGCGGTGATGACGCGCTATCCCCCGCCTTCGGCAGGCGTGTATGTCGTCCGGCCGCCGGGTAGGCACCCAACACGGAAAGTCCGGGTCCTCATCGAAATGCTGATCGAGTATTTCGCACGACATCCAGACGTTTGGGGTCTCGACCGCTAAAGCACGAACGAGGCGGAACCCTTCAACAATTGCGTTCGCTTATTAAAATCAATCACACGTGGCGGCGGCCTCAAGCGCTTCGGCGCGGGCAGGTTGGCGCAAATCCGCGATCCGTCGAACGGATGCGTAAAACCTCGGATAATCGCCGGAGCACAGGTCCAACAGGCGAATGAACGCCGGAACCTGCTCGCCGTAGACGGCAGTCGCGGCGAGCTTTGCGTTGTTGATCGGGGCATCGAACCAGGCATCGTATCCCCGGTATCCGGCCCAGCGTCTGTCGCGCGTTTTCCGGTAGCGCATCCGCAGCCTGTCGAGCGTGGCTGCCTTTTCAGCCGCCATCTCCTCGGGGCTACGGGAGCTTTGATAGACCTGCCTCAACTCGTCGCGGGTTTTTGACACCAGTGCGAGAAAGTCGGCGCTGCGCCTGCGATCGGCTTCGTAGCGGCGCAAGCCGGCGCGGTCGCCGGTCGCGCGCAGCCATTTTCTTGTCCCGGTGGTTTCGACGGCAACCGCGAAAGCCTCGTTGAATGCGGAATCGCCGTTCACATAGAGGCGCTGATGCGCCAGTTCATGAAAGATGAGGCTGGCGAGATAGGTGTCGTCCTGACGCAGCATGGTGCTGAGCAGCGGGTCACTGGACCAGCCCAGCGTGGAATAGGCGGTGACGCCGGAGACATAGACGTCCAGCCCCCGTTCATGAAGTGCGGCAGCGCTTTCCGTCGCGGATTTCCGGTCGAAGTAACCCCGGTAGGGAACGCATCCAAAAACCGGAAAGCACCATGTTGTTGGCGTCAGCGAAAATTGCGGGGCGGCAAAGACGGCCCAGGTCACGGCGTCCCGGTGGATGTCGACATAGCTGCGATAGCTGCTGTTTTCGGGCAGTGCCAGTTCGTCCGTGGCGAACCGCCTGATCGCGCTCGCCGACGTCAACCTGGTGCGCAAGGCCTGTGGGGTCGAAGGAGCCTGGATCAGTTTTCCAACGTCTTCGCGCGCGGCCATGATCCGCACATGACCCTCCAGCGATTGCGCGTAATAGGAAATGCTGGTGCAGCCGCTGACTGCGGACGCCATGACCACCGCGGCAAACAATCGAAAAACGCGCTTCACTTCTTCCCCGCCGCTTCGTCACTTGCCCATGGAGCATATGTGCGGCGGACCGTCCACTGGGCATGGCCTCGAAGCTGGCGGCCGGCTGCCGGCCTCAGGCCATATGGCTGCCATGCAACCACCCTCTGCTTGCACCTAGAAGCAGACATCGCCGTCTGCAATGTTGTGCCTCTCGGTTGCGCAATCTCGACCGCAGATATCGGCTTCACCTAGTCCTGAAGCAGATATCGTCGGGATCGATATGGAGGAGGTAGTCACTGATGCCGACGTTAGGAATACTATCCTGGCCGCCTCCCTAACTATTAACCTACTTCAAGCAAACAACGAGAGCCGTAAAAGCTTTGGCGCGATCTGCGAGGTCTTCAGGCTTCAGCACATTCGATTGATCGCCGACGGAATATGAAATGCCATTCGATTTCAGAAAGCTTGTTATGATCTCAGACTTTATCGCAAAATTGATATTTTCAGCGATGTCATTGGTTACTGAAGCCATCCTGATCGCGTTGAATTTGGCCTGAACAATGCCGACAACATTGCCGGACAGATCCAAAAGCGGCCCGCCACTGTTGCCGGGCTGGACGGGCGCCGAAATCTGCAAATGCCTGCTGTCATCGCCCAAGCCTGACGTCGCTGTCACATTTCCCAAGGTGAAGTTTCCGCCACTGGACAGGATGCCATTGAGCGGAAACCCAAACACTGCGATCCCTTCACCCAGCCGGGCGCTTTCACGTATCGAAACAGCGGTCATGCCTGGATTGTGCGTGTCGAGAACGGCCAGATCGTTTGCAGGGTCACGAGCTATCAGGTTTGCTGGCAACGTCGCATTGTGAAATTGCACTGCTATGGTCTTGCATTCATGAACCACATGCTCGTTCGTCACCAACTGGCCCGAGGGCGTCACAAAGAAGCCGGATCCGGTATCGCCAGTGAGGCTTTCGGCTTGGTCAGCGCCATTTCCTTCGGGCGGGGCTGGCGAGACAGCTTGCTGTGGTGCGGGAGGCGGTTCAACCGAAGGCGCTGGCGGAGGGTTGGCGGAGGCGCTGGTGGTGGCTCCCACCAAGGCGCTTGGCGGAACGCGCTCTTGCAACAGCTCGACATTCGCTCGAAACAGATCGGACATCACGGTTGAAAGGCGCTCGCCGTGAAGCGGTGAGTCGGCTTGCCAACTGATCGTGAAGCCGATGAGGCCCCCTAACGCAGCCTCGTATCTGGCATAGGTGTTCCGATTGTTATCGAGGAAGTTCAAGGCGAAGAACCGGGATTTTTTCACCTTGTAGACAATTTGATACTGTCCGGCATACCTCAAGAGCGAGTCATAACTCGCTGTAAGGTTGCTCCCGGGGTAATAGTCAAAGGAGATCGCGATCCCTGAGCTGGAAGCGAAGCTGTACCCCGATTTGGTCGGAATCTGACTCAGTCCAATGCCGGCAGGAACCCAAAGCCGTGAGGCAGCCGCGGGGTGTGAAATCTCCTTCAGCCCCCATTGCTGCAGCAACGGCGAAGCGGCCTGTGCCAGAAAGCCTTGCGTTTCCTGGGTCGGCGAACCCGTGACAGGGAGGTGATTGTCCGTTTGAAAGCTCTGGATCGCCTCGAAGAGGCGTCTGCCAAAATGGTCATTGCTCACGGCAGGCCAGTATCCGGCCACGCCTAGCAGCATCTGGAACTGGTAGCGTGTTTCAAGCGGCATGCTTTCAAATGCCGTCCGCGCTGCATTGTAGTCCGCCGGCGTCGACGCTGCGCTGCCAGGCCCATCCGTGACGTTGGGGAGTGGGGTGTAGCGCAACTCCTTGAGAAGTTTTAGCAGAGCCGTGGGGAAAGGGATTTTCCGCACCAGATCAGGCGGACATCCTTCTACCGCGCCACCGTTCGCGCACGTCTCAGGGCCAAAATCCGAGATAGCGGTATAACTCGTCGTCATGCGGGACCACGCCTGGGCGCCCTGCTCCACGAGAATCTTCGAAGCCACCCACCCAGCCAGGAAGCCATTTGAATGCCAGAGATCTGGTTGTCGTCTGGCGGCATACTCAAGTTGGTTCGCGTGCTGAACTAAGCGATGCTGCATCGCCGGTCGATCCGTGGCGTCGATCAATCCGCCGTCAACAAACTTGCTGATCCGGATCGGAGAAAAAGAGTCCGCATACGAGCTGAAAGCGTAGAGGAAGTGATTGTCGGAATTGATCAGTTCGGCATTGCCATCACCGTCGACGTCCTCAAGCCCGTATCCGCCTCCGTCGAGATCTTCTCCCTTGGCCAATTGCCACGTATTGGAGGGGGTCTTTCCGATAAGAACCGTTTTGACACAGCAATGGGCGCCGCCAGTGAATGTCGTGATCACAATCTGTGGCTTACTCGACGTTTTATCGAGCCAGACAATATTGGCACTGAGAACAGCCGAAGGCATCGCATATTCGTCTGACCCGATGAAGCTGAAGGCCGCCTTGTCACCCTCCCAGACGCTGACCACCGGCACCGACATGTCGCCATGCGGCGCGGCACTGAGATCAACCCGAATGTCCTGGTACGGGACGCTCGTGGCCGCGCCAGCCTTGTAGTTACCGCTCGCGAGAATAGGCGACGAAAAACTCCAGGTCTTTCGCTCAAACTCGGATCCGGATGAAAGATAGGCATCAACGGGCAACGAGTCCCATTTCGTAATCTGTGCCTTGGCATCCGCGATGTTTCGCGCACTGACCGGGCCGGTAACCACCGTGTAGGAGCCATTCCTAGCCTGAAGAACTTGCGCCCCTTGTGTGAGCCCGCCGTAGCTCCTGGCGACGCCAATTGCGATGTCCGGGTCTGGGGTAGCCGCGAGGATCACCCAATGCATGGATGCGTTCAGACGGAGCGTCTCCGCGTGGCTCGGAAGCGTGCAAAGAAGCATCAGGACGGAGAGGCCAGCCGCCACGGCGAAGATTGTTTGCCTGAACATGATCTCACCCGAACCCACACGCATTCGTAAAACTGCCCCAACGTATCCTTTGCCGTTGCGGTCATTTTGGCAATCGCTTGCTGCTCAACGATCGCTTTGCGCGTGCAGAGGCCTGATTCAGTTCGGGAGACCTGAGTCATGCATTAAGCAGTTCATTTGGAGAAGCCAGTTCGTTCCCTTGTCGAAAGACTGGTTCATACAAGCAACCTAATAGATGATGTTCTTCTTTTGTTCTAATGCCGCCATTCTGCCGCACCTTGCGCTCATCTCCTGCTTTGGACCAACCGCGTTGAATGTCTGCATTCTCGACCGTCCTTACCAGAACCGGCGGGTCCGCTGACGGCCCCATATTGGCGGGGTCATATCCAGACGCCATCACCAAATCTCGCGCACCGCTGACTCTTTTCCCGATCCTCAAACGTCTTAGCTACAGTGAAACACTGGAGCAGGATCCAATGAGCCTCAAGGGCAGGAAAATCGTGGTCACCGGCGGCAGCCGGGGGCTTGGCCTCGGCCTGGTCGAAGCGCTGGTCGGGCAGGGCGCCGAGGTGACCGTTGTCGCGCGGGGCGCCGAGGCGCTGGAAGCGGTTGAGGCGCGGCTTGGGGTCGCCACCATTGCGGCCGATGTCACGGACGAGGACGCGGCCTATCGCATTCTGGGCGAGGTGCGGCCTGACATAGTGGTGCTCAATGCCGGTGCAACGCCGCGCATGGGGCGGCTGGACGAGTTGAAGTGGGAGGATTTCTCCGTCGCCTGGGAGACCGACGTCAAGGCCGGGCTCTACTGGCTGCAGGCGGCGCTGAACCTGCCGCTCAAGCCGGGCAGCCGGGTGCTGGTCGGGTCGAGCGGCGCCGCCGTCACCGGATCGCAGATGTCGGGCGGTTATGGCGGCTCCAAGCGTATGCTGTGGTTCATGGCCAAATACGCCAATGGCGTGGCGCAAGAGAAAGGCCTCGGCATACGCTTCCAGGCGATCCTGCCCCGCCAGATGATCCTCGGCACCGGGATCGGCGATGCGGCCGCCGGCGCCTATGCCGGCTCGATCGGCATCACGCCGGAACAATTCGTCGCCCGCTTCGGCGCGCCGATGCCGCCCCGGGCGTTCGGCGACAGGGTCGTCTCGCTGCTGGAGGACCCGGCCTATGCCGAGGGCGTCGTCTTCGGCCTCAGCGGCGACGCGGGCGTGACGATCATGGAGGGCGCTGGTCCTTGAGCGACGGAAAGCCAGCCGTGGAGCGCGACCGGCGGGAGGGGCTGCTTGCCCTTGCCGCCGCGCTGCGGCCGGAACTGCACCGCTATTGCGCCCGCCTGATGGGATCGGTCATCGACGGCGAGGATGTCGTGCAGGATACGTTCGCCCGCGCCTTCGTGGCGCTCGACGAGTTGTGCGAGGTGCCGCAGCTGAGGCCCTGGCTGTTCAGGATCGCCCACAACCGGGCGCTCGACCTGTCGCGCAGCCGCGCGATCCGCGTGGCCGAGCCGATCGAGGCGGCGCTTGACATTGCCGACGCGGCCGACCCGGTGGAGATGCTGATGCGCAGGCAAGCCGTGCAAACCGCCGTGTCGCGCTTCGCGGAGCTTCCCGTGCCGCAACGCAGCGTCGTCATCCTCAGGGATGTGCTCGACGAGCCGCTGGCCGACATCGCCGCCTTGCTTGGCACCACGGTGGATGCGGTGAAGGGGCATCTGGCGCGCGGCCGTGCCCGGCTTCGGCAGATCAACGCGCAGGCCGATCCGCGTCCCGATGCGCGCATCGCCTCCGCCGCTATCGTGCGCTACGTCAACATGTTCAACCAGCGCGACTGGGACGGCTTGCGCGCGCTGCTTGCCGACGATGTGAGGCTCCACCAGTCGATGCACCCGCCGCGCGCGGGCGCCGCCGACGTCGGCATGTTCTTCACGATCTACGCCAAGAGCGACGGCTTGTGGCTCAGGCCGGCATGGGTCGAGGGCCGCGAGGTGATCGCGGTGTTTGAAGACCGGACCGACGCGAAGCCGAATCACTTCATGTGGCTGGAATGGCGCGAAGGCCGGATCAGCTTCATTCGCGACTACCGCTACGTCCGCTACGTTCTCGACGACGCGGACCTGGTGCTGGCAAGGGAAGCCGGAGCTTCCCGTGGTGGCGGCGGACGCTGACAGGCGACAGCCGGTCGCGGGCCGGATCGACGCCTGACGGCGGCGGGCGCGGGCCGCCGCGTCAAGGCGAGGCGTCGTGCCTTCACGACGGGATGAGGGTGGAGACCTCGCGGTCGGACGGCCGCTCGCTGGCGGCCAGCCCGGCGGCGACGCCGGCGCGGTCGGCGGCGTTGCGGTTCTGGCTCATCTTGCGCTTGCCTTCGAGCCTCATGACCGGCATGCGCAGGCCGACAATGCCGCGAAGCTGCGACTGGATGAAGTCGGGCGGCGCGTCCGACACCGCCCAGCGCGGCGCATCGCGTGCACCCTCATGCAGGTTGGTCAACCGGGTGACGACCTCCAGCAGCCTGTCCGCATCGTCGAAGAACTCGACCGGCCCGTAGGCGTGAACGGCCGCGTAGTTCCAGGTCGGCACGACCTTGCCGGTTTCCTGCTTGGTCGCGTACCAGGACGGCGTCACATAGGCGTCCGGTCCCATGAAGACGGCAAGCCCGTCGCCGATGAGCGGAACGCGCCACTGCGGATTGGCCCTGGCCAGATGGCCATGGATGACGCCGTGCTCACCCTCCGTCTCGTCGAGAAAAAGCGGCAGGGGGCTGGCCAGCGGCCCATCCGCCGTGGCGGTGACCAGGTTTGCCAGACGCGCGGCGCGGATCGTCGCCATGAGGCTGTCCCTGTCGTCGTCGCGGAAGGCGGGCGGCGTGTACATGGTCGAACTCCTTGCGTTGCAGCCACAGATGCCAGACAATCTGGCCTGTTGGAATATCCAGTTTCGAAGAGTTGAGGTGGTCCAGTTGAATGCGGACGGAGCCGCGCGCCGCATCGTCGCGGCCATCAAGGAGCAGATCCACGGCGGCGCCTATCAGCCTGGCGACCGTCTGCCGTCGACCCGGGTCTTCGCCGCCGAATGGGGTGCGTCGCGCACGACGGTGACGGCGGCCTACAGCCAGCTCATCGCCGAGGGGTATCTGATCTCGCGGGCAGGGGCGCGCGCTGAAGTGGCGCAGGGGCTGGGGGCCACGGTGGCGCCCAAACCCGCCATCGCGGCCGCGCCCCGTCACCTCTCGGCCTTCGCGCAGCGCCTGCTCGGCCTGCCGGTGCCAGCCCTGATGCAGCCGGCGCGGGTCGCGGATTTCCGCTATGGCGACCTGTCGGGCGCCGACTTTCCGGTTCTGGCCTGGCGGCGCGCGATGAACAGGGCCAGCGTGCGGCGCGGCGCGCGGCTGGCCTATGGCGATCCGCAGGGCTCGGCCGAGCTGCGCGCCGCGCTGCAAGGCTATCTGTGGCGGGCGCGCGGCATCTCCTGCACGCCGGACCGGATCGTGATCGTCAACGGTTCGCAGCAAGGGCTCGATCTCTGCGCCCGGCTGCTGCTCGATACGGGCGACCGCTTCGTCATCGAAAACCCCGGCTATTTGCTTGCCCGCCAGGCCTTCGCGGCGGCGGGCGGTGTCGCCACGCCCATTGCCGTCGACGGCGACGGGCTGAGGACGGACGCGCTGCCGCCGGCGCGGCTCGCCTATGTGACGCCCTCGCACCAGTTTCCGCTCGGCGGCGTCCTGTCGGCGACGCGCCGGCGCGCGCTGCTGGCCTGGGCGGCGCGGGAAGGCGCCTATGTCATCGAGGACGACTACGACAGCGAATACCGCTACGACGTCGCCCCCATCCCGCCGCTGCGGACGCTGGACGCGGACATGGTCATCTATGCCGGCACGCTGTCCAAGACGCTGTCGCCGACGCTGCGGCTCGGCTATCTCGTCGTTCCCGCTGGCCTGCGCCAGGCGTTCAGCGCGGCCAAGCGCCTGACGGACCGGCACTCGCCGCTGCTGGAGCAAGACGCGCTGGCCGATATGCTGGCCAGCGGCGCCTATGAGCGCCATGTGCGTGCCATCCGCAGGAAGAACGCCGAGCGAAGGGCGCTGCTGCTGCGGGCGCTGGCGGACAAGCTCGGCCAATCGGTCACCATCGAGGGCGCCGATACGGGACTGCATCTGGTCATCTGGGTGAACGGCGTCGGCGCCGATCGCGTTGCCTCGATCGTCACGGCCGCGCAGGCCGCCGGGATCGGCCTCCATCCGGTGACGCCGCTCTACGACCCGGCTGGGCCACAGCCGGCCGTGGCGGGGTTCATCCTCGGCTATGCCGGGCTCCACGTGGATGGCTTGCGGCAGGGCGTGGCGGTGCTGGCCACGGTGCTGGCCGGGTTCCGCTGAAATCAGCCGAGAAGGTTGCGCGCCGTGCGCATGAAGATCTTCGAGCCGATCGGAATCAGGTCGTCGGGAAAGTCATAGTCGGGATTGTGCAGGGCGGGGTGGCGTTCGCCGGCGCCGAGGAAGAACATCGCCGAGGAGGCGCTGTGGCCGAACAGGCCGAAATCTTCCGAGGCGCGCATCGGCAGGGCTTCCTCGCCATGCGTGACGCTCTCTTCGTCGAGGGCGCGCCGCAGATGCTCGACCGCGTCGGGCGCGTTGACGCTGGCGACGAAGATCTCGTGATAGTCCCAACTGGCGGAGAGGCGGTGCCGGCCGGCAATCTCCTTGACCAGCGTTTCGGCGGCGGCGCAGAGGTCCGCCATGCGCTCGTCGCGGCGGGTGCGCAGCGTCGCCCAGACCTCGGCATGGGCAGGCGCGATGCCGAACACGGCTTCGCCCATCCGCGCATGGGTGACGGTGACCATGGAGAAGTCGTCATCGGCGAAGGTCGCGCGGCCGAGCGCGGGCAGAGCCGGCATCAGTTCCGAGATCGCCGGCATGGGCGAGGTTCCGGTCTCGGGCATGGAGGAGTGCGCGGTCTTGCCTTCCAGCACGATGCGCATGCCGCGCGAGGCGCAGTTGACCACGCCGGGCTTGAGCCTGACCTCGCCGAACGGCACGCCGGGCAGATTGTGCAGCGAGAAGGCGAAATCCGGCGCGATCTCGCCGAAGCGCGGATCGGCGACGACGCCGGCCGCGCCATTGCCGGTTTCCTCCGCCGGCTGGAACATCAGCACGACGCGGCCGCTGGCCGGCCGCTCGCGGCCGAACTGGCGGCCAAGGGCTGCCAGGATCGCCGTGTGTCCGTCATGGCCACACATATGCGATTTGCCCGGCACTTGCGAGGCATGTGGCACGCCCGACAGTTCCTGGATCGGCAGCGCGTCGATTTCGGAACGAAACAGGACGGTCGGTCCGTTTTTGCCGCTGTCGTAGACGGCCGCGACGCCGTGCCCGCCCAGCCCGGTCAGCACCTTGTCCGGCCCGGTGTCGGCGAGGAAGGCGACGACCGCTTCAGCCGTCTTCTCCTCCTCGTTCGAGATTTCCGGCTGCCGGTGCAGCTTGCGCCGCCACTCGGTCAGTTCGACAATGTCGCGATTGGTCAGGGTCATGGTTTTCGCGCCTCCGCTGCATTCCCGTGCTAGCGATAAACGGCCGTGCCGGCCACGGTCCAACTTCCGGGCTTTGGCGGGCCAGAAACCTTCGCACCCGTTATTTCACGCGGTTGGGGCAGAGCGCCTTGAACGGGTCCAGCGTGTAGTCTTAACCGGAAGCTCCTCCCTTTGGCCGGGAGGATCGGCGCCCGACAAGGCGCGGTCAAGACCCGTTGCACCGGCGCATCTTGCCATCTGGCCCAATCGCCTTGGCGTACGAACCGGATGGTCATTATGAGACGATTGTTTATAACGGTCGCTGAAATCGCCATACCAAGGGGAGACGATGCGCTACATACGTCCGCTTTCAATCGAAGACGCCGTCGGCCAACTGGCCGGATCGGCCGGCCCGGCCGCCATCCTTGCCGGAGGCAGTGACCTCCTGGTGAGGATGAAGGGCGGCTTTGTCGAACCCGAACTGATCATCGACATCAAGTCGATCGCCGGCTTGCGCGACATCAGGGAAACCGCCGAGGGCTTCAGCATCGGTGCCGCTGTGCCTTGCGCCGTGCTGGGCGAGAACGCCGGGCTGAAGAAGGCGTGGCCAGGCGTCGTCGAGGCGGCGAAGCTGATCGGCTCCAAGCAGGTGCAGGGACGCTGCACGATTGTTGGCAATCTGTGCAACGCCTCGCCGGCGGCCGACAGCGTGCCGGCGCTGGTGGCGGCAGGTGCGAAGGCAGTGGTCGTCGGCCCGTCGGGCAAGCGCACCATTGCCGTCGAGACCGTGCCGACCGCACCGGGCCGGACATCGCTCGCCAAGGGCGAGATCATCGAGGCGATCCTGCTCGGCAGCCAAGCGCCGCGCTCGGCCGACGCCTATCTCAGGTTCATTCCACGCACGGAGATGGACATCGCCGTGGTCAGCGCCGGCGTCAACCTGACGCTGGACGGGGCGGGCGTCGTGACGGCGGCCCGCGTGGCCATCGGCGCCGCGGCGCCGACCGTGCTTCTGGTGGAAGAAGGGGCCGAGGCCCTGATCGGCCGCAAGCTCGACGAAGCAGCGCTGGAGCGGCTGGCCAAGGTCTGCGCCGGGGCCTGCCGGCCCATCGACGACAAGCGCGGCACAATCGAATTCAGGCGCAAGGTTGCGGGCGTGCTGGCCGGGCGGGCCGCACAGACCGCCTATGCACGTGCAGGAGGCAAATGATGGCTGGCGTAGCGGTTTCAACCACGATCAACGGCGACACGATTGAATATCTCTGCCAGCCCGACGAGACGCTGCTCGACGTGTTGCGCGACCGGCTCGGGCTGACCGGCGCCAAGGAAGGCTGCGGCACGGGCGACTGCGGCGCCTGCAGCGTCATCCTCGACGACCGGCTGGTCTGTTCGTGCCTGGTGCTCGGCGCGGAAGCGGAAGGCCGCCGCATCGAGACGGTCGAGGGCATGGCGCATGGCGACAAGCTGCACCCGCTGCAGCAGAAGTTCCTGGAGCATGCGGCGCTGCAATGCGGCATCTGCACGCCCGGCTTCCTGATCGCGGCCAAGGACCTCTTGGCCAAGAACCCCGACCCGACCGAGGAGGAAATCCGCTTCGGCCTGGCCGGCAATCTCTGCCGCTGCACCGGCTATGACAAGATCGTGCGTGCCGTCCAGGACGCGGCAATCGTGATGAAGGGAGCCTGAGATGAATTTCGATCCGCGTTTTTCGGGGCGTAAATTCGCTTCCGTCGGCACGCGCCCGATCCGTCCCGACGGCGTCGACAAGGTGACCGGCCGCGCCCGCTACGGCGCCGACTTCAACATGGCCGGCCAGCTGGTCGGCCGCGTGCTGCGCAGCCCGCACGCGCATGCCAAGATCAGGAAGATCGACACCTCGAAGGCGGAAGCGCTTGCGGGCGTCAAGGCGGTGATCACGGCGAAAGACCTGCCCGATCTCACCGATGGCGATGCCGCCATGTACGACATCCTCGACAATTGCATGGCGCGCACCAAGGCGCTCTATGACGGCCATGCGGTGGCGGCTGTCGCGGCGATCGATGCCCACACCGCCAGGCAGGCGCTGAAGCTGATCGTGGTCGACTACGAGGTGCTGCCGCATGTCACGGACGTCGACGAGGCGATGCAGCACCACGCCCCGCTGATCAACGACACGGTCTTCACCGAGGGGCTGGAGGAAAAGCCGGTCAAGCCGTCCAACGTCACCAAGCGCAGCCAGTTCGGCCATGGCGACGTGCATCAGGGTTTCGGCCACGCCGACTTCATCGTCGAGCGCTCGTTCAAGACCGAGCAGACGCACCAGGGCTATATCGAGCCGCATGCCTGCGTGGCCAATGTCAGCTCCGACGGCACGGCGGACCTCTGGGTCTGCACGCAGGGGCATTTCGTCTACCGCCAGCACTGCGCGCAACTGCTCGGCATGGAAGCCTCGAAGCTGCGCGTCACCTCCTCCGAGATCGGCGGCGGCTTCGGCGGCAAGACCCATGTCTGGGCCGAGCCGGTGGCGCTCGCCCTGTCGCGCAAGGCAGGCCGCCCGGTGAAGCTGGTGATGACCCGCGACGAGGTGTTCCGCGCTTCGGGTCCGACCAGCGCCACCTCGATCGACGTCAAGATCGGCGCCCGCAAGGACGGCACCATCACGGCGGCGGAAGCCACGCTGCGCTATTCCGCCGGCCCCTATGCCGGTTCATGGGCCGAGATCGGCGCCATGACGGCGTTCGCCTGCTATAAGCTCGATAACGTCAAGACCGTCGGCTTCGAAGTGCTGGTCAACCGGCCCAAGACCGCCGCCTACCGCGCGCCCTCGGCGCCGATGGCGGCCTTCGCGGTGGAAAGCGCGGTCGACGAGCTCGCCAAGGAGCTCGGCATGGATCCGGTCGAGTTCCGCATCAAAAACGCCGCCCAGGAAGGCACGCGCTCGTCCTACGGCCCGGTCTATGGCCCGATCGGCATCGGCCCGACGCTGGAAGCGGTGAAGGCCCATGCGCACATGAAGGCGCCGCTGAAGAAGAACCAGGGGCGCGGCATGGCCTGCGGCTTCTGGTTCAATTTCGGCGGCCAGACCTGCGTCGACCTGAACATCGGCATGGACGGCTCAGTGTCGCTCGCTGTCGGTACCGTCGATGTCGGTGGTTCCCGCGCCTCGCTGTCGCTGGTGGCGGCGGAGGAACTGGGCATCGACTATGCCCAGCTCAAGGCGGTGGTCGCCGACACGTCGAGCCTCGGCTACAACGACATGACCGACGGCAGCCGCGGCACCTTCTCGTCCTCGATGGCGACCATCTCGGCCGCCCGCAACGCGATCAAGATCCTGCGCGATCGCGCCGCGCAGATGTGGGATATCTCCGTCGACGACGTCGTCTGGGAGCAGGGCCACGCGGTCGCCAAGGGCGAGAAGCACGGCAATCTCGGCAGACTGTCGCTGAAGGAGATCGCGGCCAAGTCGGGCACCACAGGCGGGCCGATCGCCGGCCATAGCGAGCTTGTCGCCGACGGCGCCGGCGTCTCCTTCGCCACACATATATGCGACGTCGAGGTCGACCCCGAGACGGGCGCGACCAGGGTGATCCGCTACACGGTGGTGCAGGATGCCGGCAAGGCGGTGCACCCGACCTATGTCGAGGGCCAGTACCAGGGCGGTGCGGCGCAAGGCATCGGCTGGGCGCTCAACGAGGAGTATATTTACGGCAAGGACGGCCGGCTGCAGAACGCCGGCTTCCTCGACTACCGCATCCCGGTGTGCTCCGACCTGCCGATGATCGACACGCAGATCCTGGAAATCCCCAACCCCAACCACCCCTATGGCGTGCGCGGCGTCGGCGAAACCTCGATCGTACCGCCGCTGGCGGCGATCGCCAACGCGGTGTCGAACGCCGCCGGCGTGCGCATGACCCATATTCCGATGTCGCCGCCACGCATCCTGGCGGCGATCGAGGCGGAACGGGAAGGCTAGGACGAGGCTCCGGCGCGCGATGGTCGAAGTCACGCTCTGGGGCGCGCTCAGCCAGCTCGCCGGCGGGAAGAGCAAGGTCGAGGTCGAGGCCAAGGATATCAGGGAACTGTTCAGGAAACTGGCTGAACAGTATCCCGGGCTCGAGCCTTGGATCGATCGCGGCATTGCGGTCGCGATCGACGGGGTGATTTATCGGGATACCTGGGGGA
>NZ_RZSJ01000769.1:0-2317 GCF_003998025.1 Mesorhizobium sp. M8A.F.Ca.ET.021.01.1.1 | reverse complement strand
CCTTGGAACCCGGTGCCGCGCCGGCTCCGGCGCAGCCATTGCTGCCGCATCTGGTCATGCCGGCTCACCATGATGTCCGCGAAAGCGATGTCGTGATGCATCGCCTTCACGGCAACATGGCCGCCGCCGCCGAGCGGGGTCCCGCCGATTTCGCCGAGCTTCTCCTGGTTCCCGGCGTCGGCGCCCGCACGGTGCGCGCATTAGCGCTGGTTGCCGAAGTGGTGCATGGCGCGCCGTGCCGGTTTTCGGACCCGGGCCGTTTTTCGCTGGCGCATGGCGGCAAGGACAGGCATCCGTTCCCTGTTCCGCTCAAGGTCTATGACGAGACGATCGGTGTGTTGAAGTCCGCCGTGCAAAAGGCCAGGCTTGGCCGCGAAGAGGAAATCGGCGCATTGAGGCGGCTCGACGATCAGTCGCGGCAGGTCGAGCGATACGTCACCGGTCCCAGCCTGAAGGAGATTGTCGCCGGCGAATTCGACCAGTCGCATCTGCTTGGCGGCCGCAGTGTCTTTGGTTGGGAACCGCCGCCGGATGAGGTGACCGCCGGGCAGAACAAAAAGGCGTGACGGGTCGCTGGCGGGGTATCACGCCACGCGACGGTAGCTGTGACGATCCTTGATGAATTTATTGAAGAAGCGGCCTTTCGAGGAAGCCCTCATGAACGCCGCATAGGTAGCCGGGGAGACTTCCTCATAGTCATAGCGGTTGCCGTGCGGCACGAACCAGACCGAGAGGGTCCTGGTCGCGGGATCATATTGCGTGCTTCGAATGACGTTCGACGGCATGGTGGCACCTGACGGCTCCTCCGATTAACCCGCCAGGCATGGTCCGGTTCCGTACCGCCCGAAGGTGCTACCTGTCGCGTGGATTGCCGAATTTCTCGTCGCGCTTCCTCGAATATCGACCGATGTGCGGCAGCTCGTCGGCAAAGTCGACCCAAGGCAGCCTCAGGTCCCAATAGGCATGGGCATGTGGCTGCAGCCCTTCGGGTCTGTCGAAGAACCCGATTGTCAGATACAACTCGTCCGGCAGGCCTTCGTCGCTATAGCCTATGGAGCTCCCACAGTCGGGACAGAAAGTACGGACAACGCCCGGCGTCCTGGAGAAAGCCTTTGGCGTTCCCTTCAAAAGGCGGAACTGACTCGGCCGATATCCGACCCAGATGGTGAGCGGACTGCCGATCGCCCGTCGGCAATCGTCATCGTGATCGTAGCATATCCAGAAAGGCTCACCGTCCATGGCGGCGGCAATCGCACCGCAAAAGCAGGCCCCGGTTTCAACGCGCGGCATCCGGCACTCCAAGGCTGGAACAAGTCCGGCGGCCTCCGACGGAACCGCCGTCTCCTAAACTTTCACGCCGCTCCGGTGTTCCGTTGCGCCGGTTTCGAGATGTGTCCGAGGCAAGCAAGCGCGGTTCCCGTCTTGCCCTGTGGTCCGGCCTTCACCATCTAGGCACGATGTCGCCGCTCAAACCGAAAACAGCCGGCCGTGTGGCCCAGTACGATCTCTTTGGTGCCGCTCAGGATGATTTGCCGGAGGGCTTCGCGTACCAGCCCGGACTGATCACGCCGCAAGAGGAAATCGAACTTGTCCGACAGCTTGAAGGACTGCCCTTCAAGGCCTTCGACTTCCACGGCCATCTGGCGAACCGGCGTGTCGTCGGTTTTGGCCTTCGCTACGATTATGACCGGCGCGAGGTCGTCGAGGCACCGCCGATCCCTGACTTTCTGCTGCCCCTGCGCGAAAAGGTCGCGGCCTTTGCGCGCCGGCCCACCGACGCCTTCGCCCAGGTCTTGATCAATGAATACCGGCCCGGCGCTGGTATCGGCTGGCACCGCGACAAGCCTCATTTCGAGGACGTCGCGGGCGTCTCGCTGCTGGCGCCCTGCGATTTCCGCCTTCGGCGCGAGAACGGATCTGGATGGGAGCGCCGGACCGTCACTGTCGAGCCGAGATCGGCCTATCTCATGACGGGCTCTTCGCGAACAGAATGGGAGCACAGCATCCCGCCGCTTGCCGAGCACCGCTACTCGATTACCTTGCGGACATTGCGGTCTCGGAATTCCTGAGCTGCGCTGAGGTGTGCAGGGGAAGCTGCCCGCATCCATCTCGCCATAAGTGCTCAACCCGACCCGCGTGCGGCGGAGCGGGTTGAGCAATGTCGTGCTGTTAAATTTTCCTGGAATTGCTCCTAGAGCGGTTCCTGTTTTGAGAGAATCGTAGGATTCCCAAAGCAGCTGGTTTGTGATTCAAGATGCTGGCTGGATTGGAGGCCAGCATCTGATGACGCGAGCGCTTTCAAACGATCTTCGTGAGC
>NZ_RZSJ01000768.1:0-2321 GCF_003998025.1 Mesorhizobium sp. M8A.F.Ca.ET.021.01.1.1 | reverse complement strand
GGGCAGCCTGGAGGATTCACGCCTGGTGGCACGCAAGGTGGCGACGCGGCGCCGGCTGCTCTGCGCCGCTCCCTCCTATCTCGCCCGCAGGGGCCGGCCGGAGACACCGCAAGCGCTGCTCGACCATTCCTGCCTGGGCTTCTCGGGCTTCCAGACCTTTCCGGCCTGGGAGATGACCGACCGTGAGGGCCGGCGCGCGCGCGTCGAGGTTTCGGGGTCGTTGGTCACCGACGATGCCGAGGTGCTGGTCCAGGCCGCCGTGCAAGGCATCGGCCTGATGATGAGCACCGACTGGCTGGTCGGCCGCGAACTCGCCGATGGCCGGCTGGTATCCGTGCTGGAGGAGTGGACGCTGGCGGACGAAGGCGCGGTCTATGTCGTCACGCCCTCGGCCAAGGGAAAAGCCGCCAAGACCCGCGCCTTCGCCGACTGGATCGGCAAGCGCTTCGCGCCGGAGCCGCCCTGGCGGCGGTAAAGCCTCTGACCCGCTGGCGGTAGAGACTACGCGCTCCGCCTTCAGGGTCCATGAGCCGCCAGCGGCGTGCCGATATCCGACACGAGTTTGACGAGGTCGGCTTGGCGTCTCGTGCCGGTTTTGGCGAAGATTCGATTGAGGTGGGTCTTCAAGGTGTTCTCACCGATGCCGAGCGACGACGCGCTCTTGGACGCTGACAATCCGCTGCCGATCCGCAGCAGCACCCGCGCCTCCGCGGGTGTGAGGTCGAACAGCGTGGTCAGAACGGCCTCCGGGAGGGGAGAAGACGATGTCGTCGTCGATATGAACACAGCCGCGCATGCCGGCCGGAAAACCGCGCGCGCCGTTCCTTCAGTCAGCGGCAACACATAGGCAACGGCGGGCGGCTGGCCCTGGGCCGAAACCGGCAGCCCTATGCCGCGCGCGCCAAGCGAAGCATCCGCGCTCGCCGCACTGGCGATCGCGTCCAGCAGGGCGCGGGCCACCACCGGATTCTGTGCCTGGAGCACGCCGTTCCTGGAGAGAATGGGACCCTGCACCGAAAACATCTGTTCGGCGGCCGCATTCGCATGGAGGATTGCTCCGTTGGCGTGGGTAAGCACGACAGGCACAGCCAGATGATCGAGCGCCTGGCGATAAAGATGGGTGGTGACGCGGCCCTGGTCGAGCAGATCTCCGATCAGCGAAGCACGACGCAGATGCGGCGAGAGCAATGCCAGGAAATGCTGCTCTTCGATCGAAATACCTCCCCTGCTGGCGCGCGTGGTGCAGCCCAGAAGCCCGATTCGGTCCGGCGTATGAACGAATTTGGTGATGCAAGCCTCGCGCAGTCCCTGCGGTTTGGCCCAGTTCTGAAAAAACGGCGTCAGCTGGAGTTCGCTTTCGCTCATGAGCGACAGCGTCGCAACCGGCCGGTCGACATCGCCGACCACCGCTGCCTTCAGTCCGGGAATTCCATCAAAGTCATAGTCCTCCTCTAGCACCCGCATCTGCACGGGATCCCAAGGCGACTGAGCCGCGAAGCGGCCGCTATTATGGGCGGTGCCGGCAAGGGCGATGGTGGTGTAGGCCGCGTCGACGGCTTTCGTGACGCGGGTCATGACTCCGGCCCAGCCTTCCGGGTTCAAGACGCAATCATAGATATCGCCGATAATCGAACTCAGGACTTCGCTGCTCAGCCTTTCCACCACACCTCCAGGCACGCCCCGATCTCGCCTCGGAGGAATTTGTGACGTCATACTTTTGGATGACGCCAGTCGCGGCCGCTCTCGACTATGGGTTCAACTTGATCGCCTGAACGCCGGGCCGCCACTGTTGCCGGTTATTGTCGCAATGGAAAGCATCGCGTTCGATATTTTTTAAGCCGTGGATACTTGTCGAGGTTCCCCATTGTCTCGAAAGACGGTGTTTTCATCGGCGCGGTTGTCACCGCATCTTGACGAACGCGAACGATTTTCCCTGTGGCAAAACATCCATGTCGCGGAAATATTGTCGGTCGAACACGGCAGTCCGGAAAACCTGCCCTTCGAAGCGTCCATCGAGGCCACGGCTGTCGGTTCAGTGGTTCTCGGCCAGATGTCCGGAACCATCGAGCAGGCGACAAGGAAAGCGAGCAACATCGCCAATGACGGTTATCTGTTGCTGATCAACAAGGCCGACACCGTGTTGTCAGGGGTACAGGTCGGCCGCGAATATGCCGTCGGTCAGGGAGAGGCCGTGCTCGTCACTGCATCGGAAGCTCTGAAAATGACCTATGCCGACAGCAATGCCTGGACGAATGTGGTGATCCCACGCGCGATCCTCCTGCGTGCCTTCCCGCAGATCGATGACAGGCTGGGGTTGAAGA
>NZ_RZSJ01000767.1:0-2331 GCF_003998025.1 Mesorhizobium sp. M8A.F.Ca.ET.021.01.1.1 | reverse complement strand
TTGCGCGTCCAGCATGCGCGGTTTGCCGCCGAACTGGTCCTTGAACTTGCGGTTGTCCAGCCTGGCGATGCCGCTGGTCACGACCAGCATGGTGCGCTCGCCGACGCGAAGGCAGATGGTCTTGGCGATCTGCGCCGGCAACACGCCATGCGCCTCCGCCGCCAGCGTCACCGTCGCCGAACTTGCTTGCGTGACAATGACCTCGATGTCAGGCGCGTGAGCAGCAAAGAAGGCACCAACGGAATCCAGGCTCATATCGAAAAACTCACGGTTCCCGCTGCATGGCAGATGCGATCGGCGCGGATTTGGGTGTCGCACCTATAAACACGTGCGATTTGCAGATCGGCAAGCCCGGCCTGCCGGAGAATGCCGGCATCGACAAGAAACCCGCCAAGCGGGCTTGGCGGGTTTCTTGGGCATGCCTGCCGCCGACCTATGCCTGGGGCCGGCCTTGTGCGGCCAGTGTCGGTGCGGAAGCAATGGGAGCGTCCTGGGGCAGACGAAGCGCGGACGCAATACGACGCAGCTTCGCCGGGTCGGCCGTTCGGCCGCTCTCGATGTCCTCGATCTCGTCGACTGAGAGGCCGCAGGTCAGGGAAAGCGCTTCGAGGCTGTATCCGCGCGTTTCCCGCATTGCCCTGAGGGTATTGTAATCGGGCCCGATCTCGTTGGCTAATGGTTCGGAGAGGGCGTGGCTTTTTGCATTGTTGGGCATTGGCAACTCCGTTGGCTGAAAGCGTTTGATCAAAATGGGATGTTGCCTGAGACGAGCAGGAAGATGCCCTCTCGCCGGCGATTTGCCAAGCGCCAAACCGACCGTCACGGGATCGTGAAGCGGATGTCCATGCGGCTGCCTCGTCCTGTCCCGATCAAGTTGTTTTGAACGCGTGAGCGGCTTTTGCCCGGCAGTTTCGCTCCATCCGGTCGTTATCTCGATGTCGCCGGCGTGAAACCATCCCGTTCCAGCCAGCCTTTCCCAAAAGGATACCCCTAATGAACCTCAAGACATCCCTCTTCGTGCTCGGCACGATTTCCATGCTTTCCGGCGTCGGTGTGGCCAGCGCGCAGGCGGCGGACGCATTGCGCGTGCGCGGCACGGTGGTCAGTTTCGAGCCGTCGCTGCTGACCGTGAAAACCCGTCAAGGCGATACTTCCGCGATCAAGCTGAAAGACGGCTGGAAGCTGTCAGGCGTTGCCAAAGCGTCTGTAAACGACATCAAGCAGGGCGATTTCCTCGGCATCGCCTCTGTCTCCAAGGCCGACGGCGGCAGCGGCGCGCTGGAAGTGGTGGTCTTTCCGGCTGCCTTGAAAGGCACTGGCGAGGGGGACCGCCCCTGGGACCTTGAGCCGAACAGCCGCATGACCAACGGCACCGTCGCCGACGTCACCGACATAAACGGGCGGGCGGTGACGTTGACCTATGACAATGGTCAGACGAAGAAGATCTCGATACCCGACGGTACGCCCGTCGTCACGTTCGCGCCGGCCGCGGCGGCCGATCTCAAGCCAAGCGCGACGGTTTTCGTTACCGCTCAGCGCGAGGCTGACGGCACGCTGAGTGCCAGCCGCGTCGTTGTGGGAAACAAAGGTGTGGTCCCGCCTATGTAGGCCAAAACGGACGACACGGCTTTCGGCCTGCGCCCTCGCAACGGTGCAGGCCCTCCGGCTTGCCCGGCAACAGTCCAGAAACAAAATTCTACAGTCGGGAAATACTGACGAAAAAATTCAGGAGCGTAATTCCATTCGCGGCGATCGGGATATCGGCCCGATTGATACCTGCCTGCGAAAGAAGGAAACGATCCAATGAAGAAGTCCCTCCTCTCGGCCCTCGGGCTTGCAGCTGCAATCGCTTTCGCGGTGCCGGTGGTCGGCGCGACGAGAGCGGACGCGGCCCCGATGGCAAAGCATCATCATCATCATCATCATCATCATCATCATCACCATCACCATCACCATCATCGCCACCACCATCGCTATCACCACCATCACCACCACCATCATCACCACATGAAGAAGATGACAAAGAAGACCTACTAAGCATACCAGACTGCCAGAGAAGACCGGTCTTGGCTTCCTGTTCGAGGCCGGTCTTCTCCGGTCATGCAATGCCTGGCCCGGACGACCCGGGCTAATCCGACTGCCGGATGGCGGCGACGGTCCAGCTGTAGCGACAACAAGCAAGTGCCTTTGACGCGACGCCAAACCGCGATACGGCAAGGGGTACTTCCAACCGGCACGCTGCGCCGGATAAGGCTTCGCCAACAAGGCCAGGGTATCCCCGATGACGGCCAAGGCCGATCTTTCCCGGACAGACCGCATTGTCCTGTCGGT
>NZ_RZSJ01000766.1:0-2332 GCF_003998025.1 Mesorhizobium sp. M8A.F.Ca.ET.021.01.1.1 | reverse complement strand
GAATCCGGCTTTGAGACTGAAAAGCTAGTCGTTGTCGCCGAACAGGACATTCTGGGCGATCGGCTGATCCGTCGCTCGAAGCGCAAGAAGCGTGCGTCCGATTTCATCGCCGAAGCCTCGGCCCTGTCGGCCGGTGACATTGTCGTCCATGCCGACCACGGCATTGGCCGCTTCATCGGCCTGCGCACCATCGAAGCGGTCGGCGCGCCGCATGACTGCCTGGAAATCCACTATGCGGGCGACGACCGGCTGTTCCTGCCGGTGGAAAACATCGAGCTTTTGTCGCGCTATGGCTCCGACACAGCCGAGGCAACGCTCGACAAGCTCGGCGGCGGCGCCTGGCAGTCGCGCAAGGCCAAGCTGAAGCGGCGCCTGCTCGATATGGCCGGGCAGCTGATCCGCATCGCCGCCGAACGGCAGATGCGCGCCGCGCCGGCGCTAGTGCCGGCCGAAGGCCTCTATGACGAGTTTGCCGCCCGCTTCCCCTACGAGGAAACCGACGACCAGCAGACGGCCATCGACTCGGTGCGCGACGACCTTGGCGCCGGCAAGCCGATGGACCGGCTGATCTGCGGCGATGTCGGCTTCGGCAAGACCGAAGTGGCGCTGCGCGCCGCCTTCATCGCTGCGTTGGAAGGATTTCAGGTCGCCGTGGTGGTGCCCACGACGCTGTTGTCGCGCCAGCACTTCAAGACATTCTCGCAGCGTTTCTCAGGGCTTCCCATCCGTGTCGCCCAGGCCTCGCGGCTGGTCGGCGCCAAGGAACTCGCCGAGACGAAGAAGGCCCTGGCCGAGGGGCAGGTCGACATCGTCGTCGGCACCCACGCGCTGCTCGGGTCGTCGATCTCGTTCAAGAATCTCGGCCTGCTGATCATCGACGAGGAGCAGCATTTTGGCGTCAAGCACAAGGAACGGCTGAAGGACCTGAAGAGCGACGTGCACGTCCTGACGCTGTCGGCGACGCCGATTCCGCGCACTCTGCAACTGGCCTTGACCGGCGTACGCGAACTGTCGCTGATCGCCACGCCGCCGGTCGACCGCATGGCGGTGCGCACCTTCATCTCGCCCTTCGATCCGCTGGTCATCCGCGAGACGCTGCTGCGCGAGCGCTACCGCGGTGGCCATTCCTTCTATGTGGTTCCGCGGATCAGCGATCTCGCTGAAATCCATGATTTCCTGAAGGAATCCGTTTCCGAGCTGAAGGTGGCGGTGGCCCATGGGCAGATGCCGCCTGGCGAACTCGATGACATCATGAACGCCTTCTATGACGGGCAGTACGACGTGCTTCTGTCGACCACCATCGTCGAATCGGGCCTAGACATCCCGACCGCCAACACGCTGATCATCCATCGCGCCGACATGTTCGGCCTGTCGCAGCTCTACCAGTTGCGCGGCCGCGTCGGGCGCTCGAAGGTGCGCGCCTATGCGCTGTTCACCCTGCCGGCCAACCGCAAGCTGACCGACACGGCCGAGCGCCGACTGAAGGTGCTGCAATCGCTCGACACGCTGGGCGCCGGTTTCCAACTCGCCAGCCATGATCTCGACATCAGGGGCGCTGGCAATCTTCTGGGCGAAGAACAGTCCGGGCACATCAAGGAGGTCGGCTTCGAGCTCTACCAGCAGATGCTGGAGGAGGCGGTCGCCGAGGTGAAGGATTCCGGCGAGGTCCAGGATGGCGGCTGGTCGCCGCAGATCGCCGTCGGTACGGCGGTGATGATCCCGGAAGGCTACGTGCCGGACCTGCAGCTCAGGCTGGCGCTTTATCGCCGTCTCGGCGATCTCGAAACCACCGAGGAAATCGACGCCTTCGGCGCCGAGTTGATCGACCGTTTCGGCCCGCTGCCGGACGAGGTGAAGCATCTCTTGAAGATCGTCTTCATCAAGGCGCTCTGCCGCAAGGCCAATGTCGAGAAGCTCGACGCCGGGCCGAAGGGCGTCGTCATCCATTTCCGCAAGCGTGAATTCCCCAATCCCGTCGGACTGGTCAAGTATATCGGCGAGCAGGGTTCGCTGGCCAAGATCAGGCCGGACCATAGCGTGGTCTTCGCGCGTGATTGGCCGAATGCCGAAAAGCGCCTGGCGGGCTCGGCTGTGGTCATGACGCAATTGGCGAAGTTGGCGGAGAAGGCGGCCTGATCCCGGCTTTCGGGTCGTCCAGGGGGCGTCAAGCCATTCGCCAGCATCGAAATTCCGGTCTAGAATAGGAAATCGGCTTCGTGTATGGAGCCGCCACCCCATCTAGGGGCTGGAAATGGCGGGCAAGGGGGTTCGCCGGAAAGAGCGCTGGGTGCAGCGATGACGAAATGGTCGCCGAATTCGTGGAGAGCAAAGC
>NZ_RZSJ01000765.1:0-2335 GCF_003998025.1 Mesorhizobium sp. M8A.F.Ca.ET.021.01.1.1 | reverse complement strand
CTTCGCCTTGGCGCGCCGCGTCCGAACCAAGCGCCACGATCGGACAACCGTCGCTCTTCTCTTCGCGATGCCCTGTTGAAAGGTAGAGCCCGATAAGGGCTTCAAGGGGGTCGGGGCTTCCGGCAGCAACAGCCGACCATCTGCGGGTCGCGTGTTCCATCGCTCGCCGCGATGCCTGCGCTGCCAGATCCTCCTTGGAGTCGAACTGCTTGTAAAAGGCGCCTTGGGTCAGCCCGGCACCCTTCATCAGATCCTTCAGCCCGATACCGTCAAAGCCGTGCTCTCGAAAAAGCCGGCTCGCCGCGTTGATGACCGCGTCGCGATTTGCTTCCGCCTGTGTGCGACTGACTCGCATCTCGACTCCCAATTTAGATTTCGTTCGACATCTATAACAAGGATAGAGTTTGAACGCAATCTAATTTGAATCCCTCCCTCCGCGGCAGAGGATGGAATGGCGACGCAACCGGAACGCTCGTATCTCGTTATGTCAGGGCTCAACTCATCCCTCGAGGCTTACATTGGGACCGACAGATGAAAAAGACCTATGAAAAACCGACGCTACGCAGACGTGGGAGATTGACGGCCCGCACGGCGCAGATCGTGGTTTCCGGGGTGACGGTGATCCGGTGATGTCCGCGGCGGGACCTAGAAGTTCGGCTGCGAGTTGCCAGGTCAGATACCGGAACCAGAAGCGCCATGGGTCTCCGGCTCGTCCTCGGGCACCTCGCCGGGCTCGAATTCGTTGAAGCAGCCGAGCCCGCGCTTGAAGCGGTCGATCAGCCACGTGGCCGCCGGCTTCGGGCTGCGGTCGTTGCGGTGCATGGCAAACAAGGGCGAGCTCGTTTCCTTGTAGGGTTCGAGATCAAGTTCCACCAGGCGGCCACTGGCCAGATCGTCGGCGATCAGCCAGCGCGGCAGCCCGCCCCAACCCAGCCCCTCGCGCATCAATATGTGCTTGGTGCGCATGTCGGTCAGTCGCCAGGTGCGATAGGCGAAGACGCCGTAATCGCGTCCCTTGGTGCGCTCGGACTGGTCAATGACGACGAGCTGCGTGTGCTCGCGCACATCCTCGAGCGCCACCGGCTTCGGCAGCAGCGCCAGTGGATGGTTGGGTGCGGCCGCCGGCACCAGGGACATGAAGCCGATGCGCACGAGGTGCACGTCGACATCGCCCAGCAAGCCGCCAATGCCGAGATCCGCCTGGCCGCTGACGACGAGATCGGGAATGAGGCCGAGCGTGCCGATATGCAGGCGCAGCGTCACGGTCGGGAACTGCTTCTCGAACGCCTTCAGCACCCGCACCAGCACGGGTGAAGGCAATGCCACGTCGACCGCCAGCGCCACCTCGGCCTCCAGCCCATGATGGTGGCCGTCGGCGCGTGAGCGGATGCGCTGCAGCACGCTCACCATGCGCCGCGCGTCTTCCAGCATGGCCCGGCCGATCTCGGTCAGTTGCGGCTCGCGCGTGCCCTCGCGCTCGAACAGCTTCAGCCCAAGCTGCGCCTCGAGATTGGCGATGCCGTAGCTGATGACGGATTGCGCCCGGTTGAGCTTGCGGCCTGCGGCCGAGAAACTGCCGGTGTCGGCAACGGCGACAAGGATCTGGAGCTGGTCGAGGGTCGGGTTCGGCTGCATTTATCCTATCCATTCGATAGATGGATCATATAGAAAATATACCAGTTTATCTGATGGATCGATAGCCCCATATGGAGCGGGACAATTCATTCCACTGGAGAGACCCGCTATGTCCATTCTTCTTGTTACCTCGAGCCCGCGCGGCGCTGCCTCGCACTCGACCCGCATCGCCACCGAATTCGCCCAGAAGCTTCTGGCCGCCGACCCGTCGAACACGCTGGTCGTGCGCGATCTCGTCGCCAACCCGCTGCCGCATATCGATACCGATTATGCGACCGGCATCTACACCCCGGTTGAAGCGCGCACCCCGCGCCAGGCCGAAGTGGTGGGCGTTTCCGACGTCGTGCTCGACGAGTTGTTCGCCGCCGACACGGTGATCCTCGCCACCGGCTTCATCAACTTCAACATCTCCTCGACGCTGAAGTCCTGGGTCGACCACATTGCCCGCTCCGGCCGGAGCTTTGCCTATGGCGAGAACGGCCCCAAGGGCCTCGTCACCGGCAAGAAGGTCTATATCGTGCTGGCTTCGGGCGGCATCTATTCCGAGGGCGCGGCCGTGCAGTTCGATCACGCCATTCCCTATCTGCGCGGCGTGCTCGGCTTCCTCGGCATGACCGATGTCGATGTCATCCGCATCGAAGGCGTCGGCATGGGGCCCGACGCGGTCACCGCGGCGCTCGCCAAGGCGACCGCCAAGGTC
>NZ_RZSJ01000764.1:0-2342 GCF_003998025.1 Mesorhizobium sp. M8A.F.Ca.ET.021.01.1.1 | reverse complement strand
TGGCGGAAGCCGAACGCGTCCTGGCGGCGCTTCTGGTGACACGCATCTACGACACGGCGCGGCTTGGCGACAGGATGTGGAGCGAACGCAGCGAGCATTTCCACGAAACATGGCGGACACTTGTGGCGCGCCATGGCGGGCGCTGCGCGGACATGCACGGCGAAATGATGATTTCGCGCTTCGACGGCCCGGGGCGTGCCTTACGCTGCGCGGCGGCGTTACGCGACGCGGCGCAGCAAATCGGGGTGGCAAGCACGCAAGGGGCGCATGTCGGCGAGATCGAATCGCGTGGGGCCCCAGCAGGATTGACGGGCCGCGTGACGATACAGCTCGCCGCTCACGCAGGGCGCGGCGAGATATTGGCGTCGAAGCTGGTCGCCGATCTGGCAGTCGGCTCGGGACTTCATTTCGTCGATCGCGGGCGTGTCGACATCGACGAGTTGGAGGAGCCGCTGGCGCTCGTACTTGCGATGTCCGAACAGCACCTGGAGCCGGCCTGCCGGCCGAAGACCAGGGCGACCGAACCGGCTTGCCTGACCACACGCGAGAGCGAAGTCGTGAGTTTGATCGCCGATGGCAAGAGCAATGCGGCGATCGCCGCTGAACTCAGGCTGAGCGAACACACGGTCAAGCGCCACGTCGCCAACATACTGCTCAAGCTCGACCTGCCATCGCGAGCGGCGGCGGCGGCATTTTCCATCAGGCACGCTGGCCCGGACGGGCCATGAGTGCCATGGCGCTTTCGGGCGAAGCGGCCATACCGATGTAAGCGCTATCAATCTCCCCATGCAGGCCACGCGGATATCACCCGGAAGGCGCTGCGAACGGAGGATGAAATGCCCAAGTCAAAGCTGAATCTCAGATTACTTGTGATCGCGGCAGGCATTGGCGCGCTGTCAACGCTCTCTCCAGCAAAAGCCGAGGATGCATCGGCGACCGCCGCCTACAAGGACATCCAGGCAACGCTCGGCTCGGTGCCGGATATGTTCAAGACACTGCCCGACGTCGCCATCGCCGGCGCCTGGGCCGAGATCAAGGGCGTCCAGCTCAACCCCAAGACCGCGCTCGACGGCAAGACCAAGGAGTTGATGGGGCTCGCGGTCGCGTCGCAGATCCCGTGCCAGTATTGCATCTATTTCCACACCGAAGCCGCCAAGCTCAACGGCGCCAGCGACGAGGAGATCAAGGAGACGATCGCGATGGCGGCAATCGTTCGCCATTGGTCTACAATCCTCAACGGCAACCAGGTCGATCTCGCGACCTTCAAGAAGCAGACCGACGACGTGTTCGCGGCCGTGAAGGCCAAGTCGCAGTGAAGACCCCGGCCCGGCGATGAGCGCCGGGCCGCACCTCAAAGCATCAACCGCCCGATCGTGTAGATGGGCATATGGAGGATGAAATGCTGACCAAGACCCAAATAGTGGACGGCCCGGCGATCAAAAAGGCGATCGAAGGCCGTGATGGAAAGACGCTGTCGAGCTTCTATGCCGACGATGCGCTGGTGCGGGTGATCGACCGCAACAACCCGCCGAGCAAGCCACGCGAAATCCGTGGGCGCGCGGCGATCACGACGTTCTGGGACGATATCTGCAGCCGGGCAATGACCCACAAGGTCGACACCACCATCGCCAGCGGCGACAGCCTCGCCTTCACCCAGGCCTGCGCCTATCCGGACGGCACGAAAGTGTTCGCCGCGGCGATGCTGGAGCTGAAGAAAGGGCAGATCGCACGGCAGACCGTCGTGCAGGCCTGGGACGAGTAGATCAACCGCGGGCTCAACCGCAATCTCGGAGGAGAACCAACATGTTCAGCGCCAGATGGCAGATCGACGCCAAGTTCGGACACAAGCAGACCGTGCTCGAATTGCTCAGGAAATGGGAACGCGAGATCGGTTCGCAGGTCGGCCTCGCCGACCTGAAATTCCAGATCATGACCGGATCGATCGGCGCGCGCGAGGCGACGGTCGAGTCGCATCACGAGGTCGAAAGCCTGGCCAAGCTGGAAGAATTCTTCGCCAAGATCGGCAAGATCGACGCGCACGCCAAATGGGGCAAGGAGATGGAGCCCTATGTCGTGTCGGGCACCAGCCTGTGGAACATTTATCGCATCGTGGAGTAGGCAAACGCGTCCGCACCTCTCCCCTTGCGGGAGAGGTCGGATTGCCCCGATTTGTCCTTCACAAATCGGTTGGCAATCCGGGTGAGGGGTAAGTTGGCGCCAAGCTGGAACACCCCTTGTGTGTTTGGAATCGTGCATTGTTGAGGGTGCCACGGACCAGGTGCTTGCCTGATCCGTGGCGGCGGTCGAGAGCCCGTCACCCCTCAGGTGGCTTAAACCGTGGA
>NZ_RZSJ01000763.1:0-2362 GCF_003998025.1 Mesorhizobium sp. M8A.F.Ca.ET.021.01.1.1 | reverse complement strand
GGTGTAGATCGAGGCGCCGTAGACCGTCTTGCCGTCGATCTGCCGCTTCTGGAAGAATTCGGCGATCTGCTTCAACTGGTCGAAGGTGGCAGGCGGGCCGAGATCCCAGCCATACTTCTCCTTGAACTCCTTCTGCAGTTCGGGCTTGGAGAACCAGTCCTTGCGATAGGTCCAGCCGACGACGTCGCCCATGGCCGGTAGCGCCCAGTAATTCGGCGTGTTCTTCGGCCATTCGGAATAGCCCACCACGGTCGCCGGTACGAAGTCGTCCATGCTGATCTTCTCCTTGTCGAAGAAGTCGTTCAGCTTGACGTAGTGGCCGTTCTCGGCCGCGCCGCCGATCCACTGGCTGTCGCCGATGATCAGGTCGCAGAGCTTGCCGTGCGAGTTCAGCTCATTGAGGAAACGGTCTGCATAGTTGGTCCACGGCACGAATTCGAATTTCATGCCGATGCCGGTTTCCTTGGTGAAATCCTTCGACAGTTCGACAAGCGCGTTGGCCGGGTCCCAGGCGGCCCAGCACAGCGTCAGGTCTTCAGCGTGCGCGGCGTTCGAGACGGCTGTCGACGCTGCAATCGCAGAGGTCAGTCCCAAAGCCAGTTTAAAGCTCGATTTCATGCCTTCCTCCCATTTGTGAAACACGTCCGGATGACGGTTTCAAGAACTCTCAACCTCTCTCCTCAGAGGCCCAAACATGGCGGCATCGTCGCGCCGCAGATGTTTAGTAATTTGTTTAGTGATGCTCTTTTTACTAAACAACGCAAGCGAATTCGTTGCTGCGCCGCAGCATGTTTGCGCCGGTATCTGAAAACGTTGGGAAAAGCGCCGAGCGCCGGTCGGATGATCGCGGAGTGTGGACGTGCTCCGAGGGGTCAGTCGACCCGCCTGGTGCTCATCATCACCGTCCGGATCGGGGGCGCCGGCGGCAGCAGCGCGCGGATATCCCCGAAGGGAAACATCGGTTCGAAGCGAAAGGCTTCAGCCTGCGACCCCGGTGCGCCATTGCATTGGCCTGAGCGAAAAAGGTTTTGCGTCCGGGCGATATCTACGAAGCGATCCGGGTCCTGCGACTGGTGCATGCGGATTGCCCTGGCCTTGATCTCGGCATGGGCGGAAACATCGACATAGTGCGTCGGCGAGAATCCGGTGCCGCCCATCGTGTCGGCATGCAGCACGGGGACGCCGAACGACGCCGCGATGCGCACCCCGTCCGACAATGCGCGGTGGTCGGCGTGGTAGTCGTTGGGCGCGTGCGTGATCACGAGGTCCGGCCCGATTTCGCTGATCAGCGTTTTCAGCGCATCGATCAGGGCGGCATCCGCCACTAGGCCGCCATCGGGAAAGTCGAGAAAGCGCGGCGCGGCCCCGAGCAGCGCGGCCGAGGCCATCGCTTCCTCGCGGCGGACACGAGCCAGAACGGAGGGATCGCTCTTGCCGCCCCTGGCACCATGGGTGGCCACGGCAAAAGTGAGTGCTGCGCCTTGCGCGGCATAGGCGGCCATCGTACCGAACATGAAGATCTCGATGTCGTCCGGATGCGCACCGAGCGCCAGTATTTTCAACTATTCTCTCCCGGAAATGAAAAAACGTGCCGAACGGAATCCTGCTCGCCCTCATCGCCTATGCAAGCTATTCGTGCAGCGATGCCGTTATCAAGAGCCTGGGCGGCCAATTCACGGTGTTCGAGATCGGCTTCTTCTCGACATTGTTCGCCGGCTGCTTCCTTTTCTTCAGCCGGCCGGCCAGCGAGCGCTGGCGTGATTTCTGGCGCACCAAACGTCCCTGGGCGGTGCAGGCGCGGGCCTGGGCCGGCATCGCATCAGGCGTGCTCAGCGTCTATGCCTTCACCACCATTCCGCTGGCCGAGGCCTATGCGCTTATCTTTCTGGCGCCGCTCTGCGTCACCATTCTTTCCACCGTGATCCTCAAGGAGAAGGTTGGCCCCTGGCGCTGGCTGGCGGTGGTCGCCGGCTTCGCCGGCGTCATGCTGGTGGTCAGGCCAGGCTTTCGCGAGTTGCACCTAGGCCACCTTGCCGCTTTCATCATCGCTTTCCTCGCCGCCACCAACGTCATCCTGATGCGTTCGCTGGCGCAGCGGGAAAAACGCACAACCATTCTCGGCGTACTGATCGGGTACGGACTGCTGTTCAACGGCATCGGTGCCGCCGCGACCTCCTTCACCGTTCCGGATGGAAAGCAGCTGGTCTGGCTGGTGATGGCGGGCGCCTTCACCGCAGGCGGACAATTGCTGCAATTGCTGGCCGCCAAATACGCCCCCGCCAACCGGATCGCGCCGACGCATTATTCGCAGATCGTCTGGGCGGTGATCCTCGGCGCGCTGTTCTTCCACGAATACCCGGAC
>NZ_RZSJ01000762.1:0-2363 GCF_003998025.1 Mesorhizobium sp. M8A.F.Ca.ET.021.01.1.1 | reverse complement strand
GGGCGCGATCATCAGGTGGCAGTCGAAAAAGGCCTTGGTGCGGTTGCGGATCGCCTTGATGACAGGCGGGCCGAAGGTGATGTTGGGCACGAAATGCCCGTCCATCACGTCGAGATGGATCCAGTCGGCACCTGCCGCCGCCACCGCCTCGACCTCGTCGCCGAGCTTCGAGAAATCCGATGCCAGCACCGACGGTGCGATCAAGGTTTTTTTGCTCATCTCGTGGCCTTTCCGGGCGTCCTTTTCATACGGGCGCTCCGAACCGACTGCCTAAAGCGCTCCTGGCGACTTGTCGAGGGCGCAAGCACGGCGGTTCCACAGGCAGGGGGAACGTCGCGGCGCGCGTTGGTCCTGGGCGGCCAATCACCGCCTGCGCGGGTCATGAAGAAAAACCCGCCGGATTGCTCCGGCGGGTTCTCGTTTGGCGTCGCGCAGATGGCTATTGCTGCTGGAGCTTCAGGACCCTGTTAGGAACCGGATCCTGTTGCTGGTCGATCTGCTGCCTGCGCTGCGGCAGCAATTGCAGCAGTTGGCCCGGATCGAGCTCCAGCGACGGCTGCCCGCGTATCGGCCGGCAGTTCGGATACCGCCCGATCGTACCCTCCGGGCAGTGTCGCCTGAAGATCGGCTGGCACTGGCCGTTGACCATCTGCGAGCCCGGCGCGCATTCGCTCTCTTGCCTGGGCTTGCGGCATGCGCCGTCGATCACCTCGGTCCCACGCGGACAGACGCATTCGCCGCGCTTGTTGTGGACTTGGCCGCGTATGTCGCACTGCTGGAGCACTGGACCTGGTCGACGACATGCGTTGCCCTGCACCTCGGTACCCCTCGGGCAGACGCAATTGCCGTTGGCGTCGTGGACCTGGCCACGGATGGTGCACTGGTCAGGCTGCGGCCGGACCGGGCGGCAGGCTCCGTCGCGCACCTCGGTGCCTTGCGGGCAGACGCAGTCCCCGTCCGCATTGTGGACCTGGCCACGGATGGTGCACTGCTCGGGCTTCGGCCGGACCGGACGGCAGGCGCCATTGCGCAGCTCGGTGCCTTGCGGACAGACACAGTCGCCATCGGCATTGCGGAACTGGCCAGGGATGCGGCACTGCTGCGGTTTTGGCCGGATCTGACGGCAGGCGCCGTCCCGCACCTCGGTGCCGCGCGGGCAGACGCAGTAGCCGTCGGCGTCGTGGACCTGACCACGGATGGTGCACTGCTCGGGCCTGTCGGTCCTGACGCATTTTCCGTTCTCCAGCTCCGTGCCGCGCGGACAGACGCAGCGTCCGTCCTCGGTGCGGATCTGGCCTTCGAGCAGCACGCAGCGCGGTGGCGGTGGCAACGGAAGAACGTTGGTGCCGCCGCCCGTGCACTGGCCGTTGCGGAAGGTGGTGCCTTCCGGGCAGACACAGCGGCCGGCGTCGTTCATGACAAAGCCCGGCGAGCACTCGTTCTTCACCTCATGCGTGATGATGAAGGGATGGCACGCATAGGCCTTGCCGCGATCGCCCTGGACGTTGGTCGCATCCTTGGACAGCACATCGCCGCCGCCCTGCACACGTGTGTCGGGAGAGAGCACGCCAACGCAGTTCTGGCCATTGACGTTGCCCTGCAGGTTGGCAAGACGCCCATCGTCGGGGATGACCACCGTCACACGGTGCGACTGGCTTTCGCCGGCGCCGAGCGTCAGGTTGGCGATGCAGGAGGCCGGCAAGGTCGTCGGCTCCGGCGAGCAGCCGAAAGGCGGGTCGATCGAGGTGATCGCAACACCTTCCAGCCGGCCAAGCCCTTCCACGCCGATCGCATCGCCGATGCGGACCGGACCCGAGAAGGGGCTCGTCCCGTCATTTGTGATGGTGATGTCGAACGAGCAGGGCTGGCCGACGCGGCATTCGCGGTCGCCGGTCTTTTCGACACGGATCGTCGAAGGACCGCCGCCCTTGGCGCAGGCCTGGCCGATCGGATAGACGACATCGTCGCCCTGCGCCGGCCCGTAGGAGCCGCGCGCGCAGTTCTCGAACTCGCCATTGGCCGAGACCGTCACGTCGAAGTGCCTGGAGGTTCCGGGCGTCATGACGGCGCCTGGTATCTGGCACGACAACGCGTTGGCCGGAACCGGCCCGCACGCCCATTCCGCGCCGTCGGGGGTGACGGTCTGGATCTGCACGGGCGCTCCGCCCGACACCAGCGTGGCGGCATCGTTGACCCGCACCGGACCGGTGGGGGCAGCGGTGCCGACGCTGCTAACGGTGATGCGGCAGGAAACCAGCGCCGCGCCGGCGAGCGAACCGCTGCACACCTTGGTGATGCGCAAGGTCGGCTGGCCGCCATTGGGATGGCGGATGCGTTCCTTGGCGCAGGCCTTGTTGTTGGTG
>NZ_RZSJ01000761.1:0-2372 GCF_003998025.1 Mesorhizobium sp. M8A.F.Ca.ET.021.01.1.1 | reverse complement strand
GCCCGAATGCGGCGCCCCGGTTTCCTCGATGATGCTGTCGACGAAGTCCCATAGTCCCGGATCGCTCAGCGTCTGCGCCGACAGGTTGAAGCCGAGCGTGATCGCGCCGGATTTCATCGCCGCGCCGTGCCGCGACAGCGCGGTGCGGATGATCCAGCGATCGAGCCGCGCGGCAATGCCGAAGCGCTCCGCCGCCGGTATGAACTCGCCGGGCGGGATCAGCCGACCGTCCTTTCCGGCAAGCCGCGCCAGCACCTCGACATGGCGGGTCTCTTCCCAGGGCCTGCCCAGCCGGTGGATCTCCTGGCCGAACAGCTTCAGCCTGCCGTCCTCCATGGCGTCCACCGTGTCGGCGGCGAGCCGTGCCGCGTTGAGGCCGCCCGAGCCGGAGACGGCATCGGTCGAAAACAGCGCGAAGCGATCGCGCCCGGCGGCCTTGGCCGCGTAGCAGGCATCGTCGGCGCAGGCCAGCGCGTCGGCAACCGTGGTGACGCGGTCGCGGACGATGGCAATGCCGATGCTGGCAGCCAGCCGGCGTGAGGTCGCGGCAACGCCGAGATCGGCGTCGCGCACGGCCGCCAGGATGGCGCCCGCCAGCCGCTCGGCCTGCACGGCGTCGCAATCGGGCACCATCAGCGCGAACTCGTCGCCGCCGAGCCGCGCCGCATGCGCCGATGGCGGCAGGCAGCGGCCAATGCCCGCGGCGACGCTCTTCAGCGCCAGATCGCCGGCGGCATGGCCGGCGAAATCGTTGAGCGCCTTGAAGTAGTCGAGGTCGATGTAGAACACCGCGAGCGGCACGCCCGTGGCGATATGGTCGGCGAGCAGCCTGTCGAAGGCGGCGCGGTTCCACAAGCCGGTCAGCGCGTCATGGCGGGCGGCGAAGGCAAGCTCCTGTTCGCGCAGCTTGTCCTCGGTGATGTCGCGCACCGTGCCGAGAACCAGGCCGGCCGCGCCCGCCGCGGCAACGAAGCGCACCAGCGACTCGACATGGCGGATGGCGCCGTCGCGCCTGATGATGCGGTATTGCGAGGCGGTAACCTTGTCCGAGCCGGGCGTCGGCAAATGCGCCTGCTCGGTGGCTTCCTTGTCGTCGGGATGCAGATAGGTATGCCAGAGGCCGCCCGACACTTCGTCGGTGTCGGCAACGAGGCCGAATATGTCCCGCGTGCGGGCGTCCCAATAGCTCTTGTTGGTGGCCATGTCATAGTGCCAGATACCGGTGCCGCTGGCGGCGAGCGCCAGGCGGAAGCGCACATTGACCTGTTCGAGCGCGGCCTCGGCCGCCTTCTGCTTCGAGATGTCGGTCTGCACGCCCATCAGCCTGAGCGGCTTGCCGTCGACGTCGCGCTCGACGATGCCGCCGCGGTCGAGCACCCATATCCAATGGCCCTGCTTGTGCTTGAGCCTGAGTTCGGTTTCGATGGCGTCGGTCAGCCCGGCAATGTGGCGGTCGCCGCTGGCCAGCGCCCGCTCGCGGTCGTCGGGATGGGTCAGTTGCAGCCACAGGTCGCTGGTGTTGGCGAGTTCATCCTCGCCGTAACCCAGCATTCGCGCCCAGGTCGCCGAATAGAAGCTGTCGCCGGTGCGAAGATTCCAGTCCCAGACGCCAAGATGGGCGCTCTCCAGGGCCTTGGCCCAGAACGCTCCGTTGCGATTTTTCCTGCCCTGCCGCGCCATCGTCCGTTTCGCCTGCCCCATCCCGCGGGGCAATCTGCGGCAAAACCAGAGAAGAAAGCGTTACTTGTCGCGCAAGGCGGCGGAGGTGCGCCGCCATCACCGGCCGTTGCTGCTCTGCGCCTTTCGATTGGCCGGCAAGAACCGGAGTTTTGCGCGCGTCCGATCGTCCTAGGGATGGCTGGGGATCATCGACACAGGTGATCTCCAAACCAGACAAGAAGAGGACCTCCCTATGACCAAGCAGGAAGACAACAAGGCCGTCGTCGTCAGATGGTTCACCGACTTCTGGGGTGAAACCTGCGACCTCTCAGTCGTCGACGCCGTCGCCGCGCCCGACATGCTGCTGAAATATTCACTGCACGAGCCGCGCCGCGGTCGCGACGACATCAAGGCCTTCATGACCGATTTCCGTGCCGCCTTCCCGGATCTCAATTTCTGGGCCACCGCCGATCTCATCGCCGAGGGCGATTATGTCGTCGGCCAGTGGGAGGGCGGCGGCACGCATACCGGCCCGGCCTTCAGCGATTTCCTCACCGGTTCGCTGCCCGCCGCCACCGGCCGCACCATGCGGTTCACCGGCACCACGGTGCTGAAGGTGATCGACGGCAGGATCGTCGAGGAAATCGGCCTCGACGATCCTGCCGTCGATCACCTTCAGCACCGTGGTGCCGGTGAACCGCATGGTGCGGCCG
>NZ_RZSJ01000760.1:0-2396 GCF_003998025.1 Mesorhizobium sp. M8A.F.Ca.ET.021.01.1.1 | reverse complement strand
CGCGAACCAGCGGATGATCGTCGGCGATGACGAAAGAATAGCCTGACGGCAAATGTCCCTCCCCGAATCCCCGATTTACTGCTTTTTGCGGGATCAGTCGGATGATTATGAGGGGCAGCGCGCTGTTTTCAAGCGGCAAAGCCAACGCGCCGCGTTTTCCTTGTCTCTGGCGCTCAGGTCTTCTGCGAGTTGAGCTGGGCGCCGCCGCCGCTGTCCTTGTCCATATCCTTGACGATGCCCATGAAGCCCTTCAGGAAGCGCTCCATGTAGCTCATCGTCTTGTTGAAATCCTCCTCGCTCGGCAGTTTCGATTCGAGGCGGGCCGAGAGCGAGTTCTCCAGCCTGGTGACGCGCTCGTCCATTGCCTTCATCGAGGTCTGCAAGCGATCGACCTCATCCTGGTAAGCGGCGCGTTCGTCGGCCGCCATCTTGCAGACGAGCTGGCCCGAACGCTCTTCGCAGATCGACATCGCGCCGGTCTGGGTATCCATGCGAATATAGCCGGTGGCCGACTTTTCCAGCCGGTAGCGGTCGGTTTCTTCCGAATAAGCTGAAGCCGCGACCAGTGAAGCGAGCGCGGCGGGGATCAAGATGTGCTGCAGACGCATGTCGTCCTCCATGGCCAAAGCCTGAAATATCGCATCTTTGCGCCGGAAATGGGGAAGACCCTTGGCCTGGCCTTCCCCGCACGACTGGTTCGGATTATAGCGCAACCATGTCACAGATTATCTACAAGATAACTCCGCAAGCGCCTTGGTGCGAGGCCGAAGCCAATGGCCGCTTCACCGGCGCGCCAATCGACATCGCCGACGGCTTCATCCATTTCTCGACGGCAGAGCAGGCAGCGGAAACCGCGGCAAAGCATTTTTCTGGCCAGACCGACCTTCTGCTGGTCGCCGTCGACGGCACCAGCCTGGGTGATGCGCTGAAATACGAGGTCTCGCGCGGCGGCGCGCTGTTTCCGCATCTCTACGGCGTGCTCGACCCGAAGGCGGTGCTGTGGGTCAAGCCGCTGCCGCTCGGTGCCGACGGTAGCCACCAGTTCCCGGCCCTGGAGGGGCAATGAGCGTGCTCGACCGGATCGGCCAGAAGCTGCTGTTCACCTTCGATCCGGAAACCGCGCACGGCCTGTCGATCGCGGCATTGCGCTGCGGCCTGCCGGTCGGCGCGCGGACGGTACGCGATACAAGGCTGCAGGTCAGCCTTTGCGGTCTCGATTTCCCCAATCCGCTTGGCATGGCGGCCGGCTACGACAAGAACGCCGAGGTGCCCGACGCGCTGCTTGGGCTGGGCTTCGGCTTCGCCGAGGTCGGCACCGTCACCCCGCTGCCGCAGGCCGGCAATCCGAAGCCGCGCATCTTTCGGCTGACATCGGATGAAGCCGTCATCAATCGGCTGGGCTTCAACAATGAGGGCCACGCGGCGGCCGAAAAACGCCTTGCCGCGCGCAAGGGACGCGGCGGCATCGTCGGGGTCAACATCGGCGCCAACAAGGACAGCGCCGACCGCGTCGGCGACTATGAGCGCGGCGTCGCACGGTTTGCGCAATATGCCAGCTATCTCACGGTCAATATCTCCTCGCCCAACACGCCGGGCTTGCGCACCATGCAGGCGCGCGAGCAGCTCGGCGACTTGCTGTCCCGCCTCATGGCCGCACGCGCCACGGCGTCCGCGCAGCCGCCGGTCTTCCTCAAGATCGCGCCTGACCTGGTCGAGGCTGAACTGGAGGATATCGCCGCCGAGGTCACCGAGAAGAAGATCGACGGCATCATCGTCTCCAACACCACGATTTCGCGGCCCGCGCTGAAGAGCGGCGGCACGGCGGGCGAGACCGGCGGGCTCTCGGGCAAGCCGCTGTTCGAGCGCTCGACCATCGTGCTGGCGAAGATGCGCAGGCTCGCCGGGCCGGACATGGCCATCATCGGTGTCGGCGGCGTCAACTCGGCGGAGACGGCACTGGAGAAGATCCGCGCCGGCGCCGATCTCGTCCAGCTCTACACCGGCATGATCTATGCCGGACCGGCGCTGCCGGGCCGGATCGTCGCCGGGATGGCGCGCTTTGCCGAGACAGAGAAACTCAGGTCGATGCGCGAGTTGCGCGACAGTCATGTCGATCGATGGGCGTCGAAGCCGCTCAGCTGAACGCGGTTTGTATCCGCAGCCGCAGAATTGTCAGCAGGCTCAATCCCCGCACCAGCAGGAAAACGTGCAGCGCGGCCCACAGACCGGCATTGCCAAAGGCGGGCGCCAGCGTGATCAGCGCTGCGGCAAAGACGAGGAACGACAACAGCATCATGTTGCGCATGTCGCGCGACCATGTCGCGCCAATGAAGACCCCATCCATCTGGAAGGCGAGTACGCCACTCAGCGCGGTGAACGCCGCCCACGGCAGATAC
>NZ_RZSJ01000075.1:0-16039 GCF_003998025.1 Mesorhizobium sp. M8A.F.Ca.ET.021.01.1.1 | reverse complement strand
TAGACCGTGTCGGGCAGCCATTGGTGATGGATGCGCGGCGCGTCGATCGCCTCCTGGATGTTCATGCCGTGGTCGATCACATTGACGATCGCCTCCAGCGTGATGGTGATGATGCGCGAGCCGCCCGGGCTGCCGATGACCATGAACGGCTTGCCGTCCTTGGCCACCACGGTCGGGCTCATCGAGGACAGCGGCGTCTTCTTCGGCTGGATAGCGTTGGCCTCGCCCTGGACCAGGCCATAGAGATTGGGCACGCCGGGTTTCTGGGTGAAGTCGTCCATCTCGTTATTGAGCAGGATGCCAGTGCCATCGGCGACGACGCCGGCGCCGAACGAGCCATTCAGCGTGTAGGTCACCGCGACCGCGTTGCCGTCCTTGTCGATGATCGAATAATGGGTGGTCTCCTTCGATTCGCCGAAGCCCTTCGGCATCAAATCCTGCGACACGCCGGCGCGGAACGGATCGATCTTGTCGCGGATGTCCTTGGCATAGGTCTTGTCGAGCAGCTTCGAGACCGGATTGTCGACGAAATCCGGGTCGCCGAGCGCCGAGTTGCGGTCGACATAGGCGTGGCGCATCGCCTCGACCATGACATGGACCGTCTCGGCCGAGCCGGCACCGAGATAGGACAGCGGATAGCCTTCCAGCACGTTGAGGATTTCGCAGATGATGACGCCGCCCGAGCTCGGCGGCGGCGAAGAGATGATCTCGTAGCCGCGATAGGAGCAGCTGACGGGCTTCAGCTCGCGCACCGCATATTGCTCGAAGTCACCCTTGGCCAGGATACCGCCCTTGGCGCCGCTCGCCTTGACGATGGCGTCGGCGATGGCGCCTTTGTAGAAGGCATCGGGACCTCTCTCGGAAATGGCCGAGAGCGACCCGGCAAGGTCGGGCTGAACCAGCTTCTCGCCGATGCCATAGGGCTTGCCCTCGGGTTTGAGGAAGATGGCGGCGGCCGCCGGGTCCTTCGCCAGCCTGTCGGCGCTGCCGGCGAATGAAGCCGCATCGCCCTGATTGAGGATGAACCCGTCCTTGGCATAGGCGATCGCAGGCGCCATCAGGTCCTGCCTGGACAAGGTACCGTATTTCTCGCGCGCCATCTCGAAACCGGCCACGGAACCCGGCACGCCGACCGCGAGATAGCCGTCGAGGCTGGCGCCCTTCACCGGCTTGCCGTCCTTGTCGAGATACATGGTCTTGGTCGCGGCAAGCGGCGCCCGCTCGCGGAAATCGAGGAAGGTCGATTTGCCGTCCTTGAAGCGGATGGTCATGAAGCCGCCGCCGCCGATATTGCCGGCATTGGGATAGACGACGGCCAAGGCATAGCCGACGGCGACAGCCGCATCGACGGCATTGCCACCCTTTTTCAGAACCTCCACGCCGACTTCGGAAGCCAGATGCTGGGCGGTGACGACCATGCCGTTCTCGCCCTTGGCGGGTGCCGGCGAGGCGGCGAAGACGGCGGCGGATGGTATGAAGGCGAAGGTGATCGAAAGGCTGACGGCAATGAGCGTCCGGCGGGTGAGGTGCATGGCGGGACTCCTAAGCGGGACGCCTAGGAAAGACCTTCGGGGGGCGTTAGTCCAATAACAATTGAATAAGCGCGTGAGAGACCCCCTCACCGGATTGCCAAGTCGAATTGCAAGGGCAATTCGGGCAATCCGACCTCTCCCCAAGGGGAGAGGAGCTTGCACCGGCGCTGACCTCTTCTCCCCTCGGGGAGAAGTTGGCCGCGAAGCGGCCGGATGAGGGGGAGTGGCTCGACCTCAGACGATACCGCCGGAACCACCTGCGACTGCAGGCCGTTCGGCCGCGACCTTGGCGCGGTAGCCCGCCGCCCGATAGGCGGCGACCGGATCGATGGCGCCACCGGTCTTCAGCCGCGCCATGGCCAGGATCGGCTCGACATCGGTGCGATAAGCAGCCTTCAGCGTCTGCGTCGCCATCAGCGCGTCGTTGGCCTCCTGGAAGCCTTCGAGCGCCTTGCGGTCGACCAGCAGCGCCTGCGCATAGGCACGCTGCACCTCGACCGCCGACAGCATCAGGCTTTCGATCGGATCGGTGACGTTGTGGCTCTGGTCGAGCATATGCGCGGGATCAAAGCCCTCGGCGCCGGATAGCTCGGCATCGACCAGCTCGTTGAAGACCAGGAAAAGCCGGTAGGGATCGATCGAACCGGCGTCGAGGTCGTCGTCGCCATATTTCGAATCGTTGAAGTGGAAGCCGCCGAGTTTCTTGAACTGGATCAGCCGCGACACGATCATCTCGATGTTGACGTTGGGCGCGTGATGGCCGAGGTCGACGAGGCAGAACGCCTTGTCGCCCAACTCCTTGGCGATGATGTAGTTGGTGCCCCAGTCCTGGACGACCGTGGAATAGAAGGCCGGCTCGTACATCTTGTGTTCGGTGAACAGCTTCCAGTCGGCCGGCAGGCCGGCATAGACCTCCCGCATGGCGTCGAGATAGCGCTCGAAGGCCTTGGCGAAATTGA
Source organism: Mesorhizobium sp. M8A.F.Ca.ET.021.01.1.1 (assembly GCF_003998025.1). Classification (NCBI taxonomy): domain Bacteria; kingdom Pseudomonadati; phylum Pseudomonadota; class Alphaproteobacteria; order Hyphomicrobiales; family Phyllobacteriaceae; genus Mesorhizobium; species Mesorhizobium sp. M8A.F.Ca.ET.021.01.1.1. The sequence continues at coordinate 13,548 of NZ_RZSJ01000075.1, read as the reverse complement.
CCTGGCCGGGGAAGTTGGAGCCGTCGCCGATCCACACCGTCAATGCCTTGGACCCAAGCGTCTCGCCGATCTCGATGCATTCGAGATTGTGCTCGACGGCTTGCCGGCGAGCACCGGCATCGGCATGCGACAACGAACCGAACTTGTAGGAGAATTTCTGGTCCTTCGCGTCCGAGAAGGTGTTGGAATTCATGGCATCGAAACCGAGACCGAAGCGGGAGGCCGCCTGCTTCAGCCGGTTCGGATCGGCCTTGTCCCACGGAATGTGCAGTGAGACGGTCGGGGTCGCCTGCGTCAGTTGGCTGATGACGGCGCAGTCCTCGATCTTGTCGAAGATGTCGCGCGGCTCGCCGGCACCGGGAAAGCGGGCAAAGCGGGTGCCGCCAGTGCCGACACCCCAGGAGGGGATCGCGACCGCGAATTTCTCGACCTTGTCCCTGATGGCATCGATGGCGATGCCGTGGCGGTCGAGGCGCTCGCCGAGCGAGGCGTAGTCACGCTCGAGGTCGGCCTTGCGCGCGGCATTATTTTTTTCGACGACGTCGGCCGAGATGATCAATTCGGACACTGCTGTTCCTCCCAGTACTCGCACGGCTGGCGCCGCCCCTCATCCGCCCTTCGGGCACCTTCTCCCCGTAGAACGGGGAGAAGGAAGCTCAGCGCGTAAAGCTCTGCGCGTTGCCGGCGTCGACGTTGATGATGTTACCCGTCGATTTGGCCGACATGTCGGAGGCCAGGAAATAGATCGCCTCGGCGATGTCTTCCGGGAAGACGGAGCGCTTCAGCATCGAACGCGAGCGGTAGTGCTCTTCCAGATCGTCGGTCGACATCTTGTAGGCGGCGGCGCGCTGTTCCTTCCACTCGCCTGTCCAGATCTTCGAGCCGCGCAGCACGGCGTCCGGGTTGACGACATTGACCCTGATCTGGGCTTCCGCGCCTTCCAGCGCCAGGCAGCGGGCGAGATGGATCTCGGCGGCCTTGGCGGTGCAATAGGCGGAGGCGTTGGGCGATGCGGCAAGGCCGTTCTTGGAAGCGACGAAGACGATATTGCCGCCGATCTTCTGTACCCGGAACAGCCGGAATGCTTCCCGCGAGACCAGGAAATAGCCGGTCGACAATATGTCCATGTTCTTGTTCCACAGCGCCAGCGTCGTCTCCTCGATCGGCGCCGAGGAGGCTAGCCCTGCGTTGGACACCAGGATGTCGATGCCGCCGAACTCGACCGCCGTCTCGGCAAAGCCGGCGACGACCTGGTCTTCCGAAGTGACGTTGATCAGCACCGGGCGGACGAAATCCTTGCCATAGGTCTTGGCCAGTTCCTCATTGGCGCCCGCGAGCGCCGCCTCGTCGATATCTGCCAGCACCACGCAGGCGCCTTCGCGCAGCAGCCGGTTGGCCGTCGCGCGGCCGATGCCGCCGGCGCCGCCGGTGACCAGCGCGATCTGGCCGGCGAGCGACTTCGGCTTCGGCATGCGCTGCAGCTTCAGGTCCTCCAGCAGCCAGTACTCGATGTCGAAAGCCTCCTGCGCGGGCAGGCCGACATAGGAAGAGACGGTGGAGGCGCCGCGCATGACGTTGATGGCGTTGACGTAGAACTCGCCCGAGATGCGCGCCGTCGCCTTGTCGCCGGCGAAGGTGAACATGCCTACGCCGGGCATCAGGTAGACCACGGCGTTGGGATCGCGAATGGCGGGTGAATCCGGATGCTTGCAACTGTCGTAATAAGCCTGGTAGCCGACGCGATATTCGGCAATGTCGTCGGCGAGGCGCGCGATGACGGCATCGACATCAGGCTTTGCCGGATCGAATTCGATCACCAGCGGGCGGATCTTGGTGCGCAGGAAATGATCCGGGCATGAGGTGCCGAGTGCAGCCAGCGGGCGCAAATTCTTCGAGTTGACGAATTCGAGCACGGCGGCCGAATCGTCGAAATGGCCAATCTTGTGGCTCTTTTCCGAGATCAGGCCACGGATTTTCGGCATCAGTTTCGCAGCGATGTCGCGACGAGCCGAAGCGTCGAGCGACTTGACCACTTCGCCGCCGAAGATCGCCACACCCTCGGAGCGGCGCTCGAACCATTCGATCGCCTGGTTGATTACCGATATCGTCGTCTCGTAGCACGCCTTGGGCGTATCGCCCCAGGTGAACAGGCCGTGGCTTTCGAGGATGACGCCCTTGGCTTCAGGGTTCTCGACACAGAATTTTTCCAGCCACAGGCCAAGTTCGAAGCCGGGACGCTTCCATGGCAGCCAGCCGATGGCGTCGCCGAAGATTTCCTTGGTCAGCGCCCTGGAATCCTTCGCTGCGGCAATGGCGATGATGGCATCGGGATGCATGTGGTCGACAAAGGGCTTCGGTACGTAGGCGTGCAGCGGCGTGTCGATCGAGGCCGCCCGCGGATTGAGGTTGAAGGTGCAGTGGGGAAGATAACCCACCATCTCGTCCTCGTGCTCGACGCCGCGATAAAGCCCCTTCAGCGCCTGCAGCTTGTCCATGTAGAGGGTGGCGAAGCCATCAAGCTTGATCGAAGCGCTGTCGCCGCCCGATCCCTTGACCCACAGCACTTCCACATCCTGGCCGGTGAGCGGATCCTTCTGCCATATCTTCGAAGAGGTGTTGCCGCCGCCATAGTTGGTGACGCGCTTGTCGGAGCCGAGCGTGTTCGAGCGATAGACCAGAAGCTCGGGATCGCTCATCCCCTTGGCCTTCGCATCATCCCACAGATTGGCGAGGCGCGAGCCGGAGCGCTTGTCGAGCATAGGTAATCCTCCCTGGGGACGCAAAAAAACGCGGTCCATTTTGTCGGGAATGTCTACGCAAGACACAAACTTGTCAATCACAAACGATCAAGATCGATCATATTGCACTGCACAATGAAATTATATGATCGGAAATGATTGACACTGCTCGTTTTGGGTGCCTAGATGGCCAGGCAGGGAGGAACCATGCACGAAAAAGAGCGCCACAGGATCATTCTGTCCGCCGTCCAGGAAAAACCTGTGGTGACGGTGCAGGAAATGGTCGACCTGACGGAGTCGTCCGAGGCGACGATCCGGCGCGATATCGCGGCTCTCCATGTGCAGAAACGCCTGCGCCGTGTGCGCGGCGGCGCCGAGGCGATATCGCCGCCGCAGTTCATCGGGCTGGCCGGCCGGCCCTTCTCGGTCAACGAAACGCTCAACGCCGCGCAGAAGCGGGCCATCGCCCGCGAGGCGGTGGAACTGTGCAAGGACGGCGAGCCGATCATCATCAATGGCGGCACCACCACCTTCCAGATGGTGCATTTCCTGACCGGCCGCCGCATGCCGATCTTCACCAATTCGTTCCCGATCGCCGAGCACTTGCTCAAGCACTCCAAGAACACGGTGATGCTGTCGGGCGGCACGATCTACCGCGAGCAGAACATCATCCTGTCGCCCTTCGACAATGACGTGACGCGCAATTTCTACGCGCGCCGCATGTTCATGGGTGCTCAAGGGTTGGGGCCTCTCGGCCTGATGGAAGGCGATCCGCTGCTGATCCAGGCGGAGCAGAAGCTGATCGACCAGGCCGACGAACTGGTGGTGCTGGTCGATTCCTCGAAATTCCGCAAACGCTCCAGCCTGATCCTGTGCGGTCTTTCGCGCATCGCCACCGTCATCACCGACGACGGCATCGAGGACCGCGAAGCCAAGATGCTGGAAACCGCGGGGGTGACGCTGATCGTCGCCCGCAAGTCGACAAAGGAAGAATCTTCACTGCAGGCCTGAGACCAACTCACGCCCGCAGCGGCGATGGAATGCAACGCTCAAGGGAGGATATCAGATGAGCATCTTGAAGAAATTGATGGTGACGGCGGCCTTCTCGGCCGCCATGTTCGTGAATGCCGCCTACGCGGAAAACGTCAAGATCGCGCTGGTGGTCAAGTCGCTCGGCAACGGCTTCTTCGATGCCGCCAACAAGGGCGCCGAAGAGGCCGCCAAGGAACTCGGCGACGTCGACATCATCTACACCGGCCCGACCAAGGCGACCGCCGAGGCGCAGATCGAAGTTGTCAATTCGCTGATCGCGCAGAAGGTCAACGCCATCGCGATTTCCGCCAATGACGCCGACGCCCTGGTGCCGGTGCTGAAGAAGGCCATGGAGCGCGGCATCACCGTCATCTCCTGGGATTCGGGCGTCGCCAAGGAAGGCCGCCAGCTTCACCTCAACCCGTCCGACACCGGCCTGATCGGCGAGACCATCATCAAGCTCGCCGCCGACTATCTGCCGGAAGGCGGCGACGTCGCCATCCTGTCGGCCTCCTCGACCGCGACCAACCAGAACTCCTGGATCGAAGCTGCCAAGAAGGTGCTGCCGGAGAAGTTCCCCAAGATCAAGCTGGTCGCCACCGTCTATGGCGATGACGACTCGGCCAAGAGCACCGACGAGGCCAAGGGCCTCTTGAAGTCCTACCCGAACCTCAAGGCGATCATCGCGCCGACCACAGTAGGCGTCGTTGCCGCCGCCCAGGTCGTCACCGACGAGAACCTGATCGGCAAGGTCAACGTCACCGGCCTGGCGCTGCCGTCGGAGTTCAAGAAGTTCATCGACAACGGCGCCAGCCAGGCGGTTGCGCTGTGGAACCCGATCGACCTCGGCTATTCCGCCGTCTACCTCGCCCATGACCTGGCGGTGAAGAAGGAAGAAGCCAAGCCGGGTGCGACGCTGTCGATCGGCCGTGTCGGCAAGGTCACGCTCGACGACACCAACTCGGCCGCCATGGCTCCGCCCTTCCAGTTCGACAAGTCCAACATCGAGAAGTTCTCCAAGATCTATTGATCACTGAGTTTTTCAAGCTGACGCGGCGGGAGTCACATCCCGCCGCGACTTCAAACGGACCTAGTTTCAGGGCTTGATACGGATATGGACACGACGGCCCGACACAACGAGACAAAGGAGCGGCCTCCGGCCTCGGCTCCACGCCTGACGCTGTCCGGCATTTCAAAAAGCTTTCCCGGCGTGCGGGCCCTGCACAATGTCAGCCTGTCGCTCTATCCGGGTCAGGTGACCGCGCTGATCGGCGAGAACGGCGCCGGCAAGTCGACGCTGGTCAAGATCATGACCGGCATCTACCAGCCCGATGCAGGCACCATCAGCATTGACGGACAGGCCGTCGCGCTGCCAAGCGCACACGCCGCCTTCGGGATTGGCGTCACCGCCATCCATCAGGAAACCGTGCTGTTCGACGATCTCAGTGTCGCCGAAAACATTTTTCTCGGCCATGCGCCGCGCACGCGCTTTGGCACCATCGACTGGCGCATGATGCGCAAGAATGCGCGCGAAGTGCTCGACACCATGCATGCCGGCCATATCGACGCCGATGCGCGGCTCAGGGATCTCGGCATCGCCAACAAGCATCTCGTCGCCGTCGCGCGCGCCATGTCGATCGACTCTGGGATCGTCATCATGGACGAGCCGACGGCCGCCCTTTCGATGAAGGAGATCGAGGAGCTGTTCCTGCTCATCGCGTTCCTCAAGGAGCAGGGCAAGGCGATCCTGTTCATCAGCCACAAGTTCGACGAGATCTACCGCATCGCCGACCGCTACACGGTCTTCCGCGACGGCGAGATGGTCGGCGAAGGGCTGATCAAGGATGCCGGCCAGAGCCAGATCGTACGCATGATGGTGGGCCGTTCGGTCGACCACATCTTTCCGCAGCGCAAGGCTGAAATCGGCGCGCCGGTGCTTTCCGTTTCCGGCCTCTCGCATCCAACTGAGTTCAACAATATCGGCTTCGAGCTGCACAAGGGCGAAATCCTCGGTTTCTATGGCCTTGTCGGCGCCGGGCGCAGCGAGGTGATGCAGGCGATATCCGGCATCACCCGCATATCCGGCGGCACGATCACGCTGGAAGGCAAGGCAATCGCGCCGAAATCGGCCGCGGATTCGATCGGGGCCGGCATCGTCTACGTGCCGGAGGAGCGCGGCAAGCAAGGCGTGGTGATCGGCCTGCCGATCTTCCAGAATGTTTCGCTCCCATCGCTCGCCCGCACCTCCAAATCCGGTATGCTGCGGCTCGCGGAAGAGTTTTCGCTTGCCCGCTCCTACACCGAGCGGCTGGACCTGCGCGCCTCTTCGCTCAGCCAGGATGTCGGTACCCTCTCGGGCGGTAACCAGCAGAAGGTGGTCATCGCCAAATGGCTGGCGACGACACCCAAGGTCATCATCCTCGACGAGCCGACCAAGGGCATCGATATCGGCTCCAAGGCCGCCGTGCACGGTTTCATGGCGGAGTTGGTGGCGCAGGGCCTGTCGGTGATCATGGTGTCATCGGAACTGCCGGAGATTCTCGGCATGTCCGACCGCGTCGTGGTCATGCGCGAGGGCCTGGTCGCGGCGGTCTACGACAATAAGGGACTGGACGCCGAGACGCTGGTCCGGACGGCAGCGGGAATCGCGGCATGAAGGCTTTCCTGAAATACCGCGAAATCTGGCTGCTGGCGGCCATCGCCGTGCTGATCGGACTGATCTCGATGCGCTTTCCGGGCTTTGCCGACCCCGGCAACCTGCGCCAGGTGTTCAACGACACCTCGATCCTGATGATCCTGGCGCTCGGCCAGATGGTCGTTATCCTGACACGGTCGATCGACCTGTCGATGGCCTCCAACCTGTGCTTCACCGGCATGGTGGTAGCGATGCTGAACGCGGCCCATCCGGCGATCCCGATCCCGCTGCTGGTCGTGATCGCGCTTGCCGTCGGGCTGGTGCTCGGCGCCATCAACGGCCTCTTGGTTTGGCGGCTGAACATCCCCTCGATCGTGGTGACATTGGGCACGCTGACCATCTATCGCGGCGCCACTTTCGTCATTTCGGGCGGCGCCTGGGTCAACGCCGACAAGATGAGCCCGGATTTCATCGGCTTTCAGCGCGCGGCCTTGCTTGGCATTCCGGTGCTGTCCTGGATCGCCATCCTGGTCATCGCGCTGTTCTTCGTCTTGATGACGCGTACCGCGCTCGGCCGCTCGATCTATGCCATCGGCGTCAATCCGACGGCATCGGTCTATACCGGCATCGATGTCGGGCGCACGAAATTCATCGTCTTCTGCATCTCCGGCATGATCGGTGGCCTCGCCGGCTATCTCTGGATTTCGCGCTACGTCATCGCCTCGGTCGAGGTCGCCAACGGCTATGAGCTCAACATCATCGCCGCCTGCGTCATCGGCGGCATCTCGATCGCGGGCGGCATCGGCTCGGTCGGGGGTGCGGTGCTCGGCGCATTGTTCCTCGGCATCATCTCCAATGCGCTGCCGGTCATCAACATCTCGCCCTTCTGGCAGATGGCGATTTCGGGCAGCGCCATCATCCTGGCCGTGGTGCTCAACGCCCGCGGCGAACGCCAAAAGGGGCGGATTATTCTGAGGAAGGCGGAGGCATGAGCGGGACGTTGAAGTGCTCCCTTCTCCCCGTCACTGTACGGGGAGAAGGTGCCGGCAGGCGGATGAGGGGCGGCGCTTACGGTGCAAACAGGATCGTTGCGAATAGCAACGGTCCGATTTGCCTCGGCCGGAACTCGCCGCATACGTTGAGCACCTCCGAACATTGGCGCCGCCCCTCATCCGCCCTTCGGGCACCTTCTCCCCGTATAGTGACGGGGAGAAGGGACGCTCTTTGCGACGGGCAGCGCCAGCGTCTGGAGCATGCCGCATGACCGATACCCCCGCCCCGCGCCACATTCCCGACCGGCTCGACAAGCCGCTCTCCTCGGCGATCTTTTCCTGGGAAGCGCTGCTGGTCGCGGTGGCCATCGCCATCTTCGCCATCAACAGTTTCGCCTCGCCCTATTTCCTCGACCCCTATTCGCTGTCCGATCTGACCTTCAACTTCACCGAGAAGGGCCTGATCGCCTTTGCCATGGCATTGCTCATCATTTCGGGCGAGATCGACCTGTCGGTGGCCGCCATCATCGCGCTCGCCTCGACCATGATGGGCATGGCGGTGCAGGCCGGCGCCGGCACGCCAGTACTTGTCTTGATCGGCATCGTCGTCGGCCTCGGCTGCGGAGCCTTCAACGGGCTGCTGGTGACGCGGCTCGGCCTGCCTTCCATCGTCGTCACCATAGGCACGATGAGTCTGTTCCGCGGCATCGCCTTCATCATCCTCGGCGACCAGGCCTACAAGGGCTATCCCGAAAGCTTCGCCTTCTTCGGCCAGGGTTACGTCTGGTGGGTGGTGTCGTTCGAACTGGTGCTCTTCCTCATCGCGGCCGTCGTCTACTGGTTCCTGCTGCACCGTACGAGTTTCGGCCGCCGTATCTTCGCCATCGGCAACAACCCGGTCGCGGCGCAGTTTTCCGGCGTGCGCGTCGGCCGCATAAAATTCATCCTGTTCTGCCTGACCGGGCTGATGTCGGGCATCGCTTCGGTGCTGATCACCTCGCGGCTCGGCTCGACGCGGCCGTCGATCGCACAGGGCTATGAACTCGAGGTGATCACCATGGTGGTGCTTGGCGGCGTCAGCATCCTTGGCGGCGCCGGCAGCATTCTGGGCGTCGTGCTCGCCGCCTTCATCATGGGGCTGGTGACCTTCGGCCTCGGCCTGCTCAACGTGCCCGGCATCGTCATGTCGATCTTCATTGGCCTGCTGCTGATCATCGTTATCGCCCTGCCGATCGTATGGCGACGGCTGCGCGGGGGACGCCTGGCCTGATGTCCGAGAAATACGCATTCAAGATGATGCTCAAACCCGGCATGAAGGCCGAGTACAAAAAGCGCCACGATGAAATCTGGCCGTCGCTGGTCGCGTTGCTGAAGCAGGCCGGCATCTCCGACTACTCGATCCATCTCGACGACGAGACGAACATCCTGTTCGGCGTGCTGTGGCGGCGCGATGGTCACGGCATGGCCGATCTGCCGAAGCATCCTGTGATGCAGCGCTGGTGGGCCCATATGGCCGACATCATGGAGACGAAACCGGACAACGAACCAGTGGCCGTTGCGCTGGAAATAATGTTCCATATGGAATGAGCGCGATCCGCCACGTCGCCGTCATCGATATCGGCAAGACCAACGCCAAGGTGGCGCTGGTCGATCTCGCCACATTGAGCGAGGTGGCGCTGCGCCGGGTGGCGAACGCGCCGTTGCGGCAAGCGCCCTACCCGCATCACGATGTCGAAGCGCTGTGGGCGTTCATCCTCGACAGCCTTGCCGACCTCAACCGCGAACAGCGCATCGACGCCATTTCAATCACCACCCATGGCGCGACCGGCGTGCTGGTCGATGCCCCCGGCGAGCTGGTGCTGCCGGTTCTCGACTATGAATTCGACGGCCCCGATGAACTCGCGGCGGACTATGACGCGATCCGCCCGCCTTTCGCCGAGACCGGCACGCCGCGCCTGCCGCTCGGCCTCAATCTCGGTGCGCAATTCTTCTGGCAGCAGCAAAGTTTCCCGACGGAGTTCGCCAGAGCCGCCGCGATGCTGATGTACCCGCAATACTGGGCGCTGCGTCTGACCGGCGTCGCCGCTAACGAGGTCACGTCTCTCGGCTGCCACACCGATCTGTGGAACCCCTGGACAGCGGATTTTTCAGCGCTGGTCGACCGCCTGGGCTGGCGCGACCTGATGGCGCCCGTGCGGTCGGCCAGGGACCGCCTTGGCCCGATCCTGCCTGTGCTTGCGCAGCGCACCGGGCTCGATCCTCAAACGCCTGTCTTTTGCGGCCTGCACGATTCGAACGCCTCCCTGTTGCCGCATCTCCTGTCCGACGCCCCGCCCTTCTCGGTGGTCTCGACCGGCACCTGGGTGGTATCGATGGCGGTCGCCGGCAGGACGGTGGCGCTCGACCCGGCAAGGGATACGCTGGTCAATGTCAATGCACTCGGCGATCCCGTGCCCTCGGCGCGCTTCATGGGCGGTCGGGAATTCTCGCTGCTGACCGAAGGCGCGGCGCAGGACTGGAGCGACAACGACGTCGCCGCCGTGCTGGCGCGCAAGACATTGCTGTTGCCTTCGACCCAGCAAGGCTCGGGGCCGTTTCCGCACCGTGCGGCCGCATGGCGCAAGGGCGAAGCCATCCCTCCCGGCCAGCGCTTTGCCGCCATCTCCTTCTACCTGGCGCTGATGACCGCCACTTGCCTCGACCTGATCGGCGGCGGTGGCCCGACGACGGTCGAGGGACCCTTTGCGCGCAACCAATTGTTCACGCGGATGCTTGCCGCGAGCACTGGCCGTGGGGTCATCGCATCGGAAGCCGCGACGGGCACCAGCATCGGGGCCGCCCTGCTGGCATCGGATCAAGGAGCCGCGCATGGTGAGGGCCAAACACAAGAGCCGCCGGCCGGTCCGGCCTGGGCGGAGTATGCGCGCGCGTGGCGGGCGGCGGTCGGGGCAGTTGGCTGATCAGAGGATCCGCTTGCCGAAGGCCGACATGACGAAATTGACCGCGTCGATTCGGCGACACCGCCGCGGCATGGCGCGCGCCACTTGCGGCATGCCGCACATACCCTTGGTGACGCCGAACACCTTGATATCAGACAGCGCGCAGCGCTCGACGATGGTGCGCGCGTTGCATTCAGTGCGGCCAAGGTCGATGGCGACTTGCCGGCCCGACATTTATCCCCTGTAGACCAGTCCCTGCGGATCGATCTCCGGCTTGCGGCCGGCAACGAGGTCGGCGAGGAATTTTCCCGAACCGCAGGCCATGGTCCAGCCGACATGGCCGTGGCCTGTGTCGAGATAAAGGTTGCGGTATTTCGCCTGGCCGATGACCGGCACCGAGTTCGGCATCATTGGCCGCAAACCGGCCCACAGCTCCGCCTTCTTCTCGTCGAAGGCGCCGGGGAACAGGTCCTTGCCGGTCCTGAACATGGTGGCAAAGTCGCTGGGCTTGTGGGTGCGGTCGAAGCCGGTGAATTCTGCGGTCGAAGCCAACCGCAATCGATTGCCAAGCCGCGAATAAGCCATCAGCTGGTCCTCGTCGGCGCCGCCCATGGTCGGGCCCTTGCTCTCGTCTTCCAGGGGAATCGTCGCCGTGTAACCTTTCACCGGATAGACCGGCAGGTCGATGCCGTAGCGACGGCCGAGCAGCCCACTTTCCGGACCCATCGATAGGACGACGGCGTCACCGGTGACCGGTCCGGCCGAGGTCATCACGGCGCGCACCCAGTCGCCCTCGATGTCGAAGCCCTCGACCGTGGTGCCGTAGCGAAACCTCACGCCGAGCTTTTCGGCCGCATAGGCGGCCAGATTTTCCACGAACTGCCGAGAATCGCCGGTCTGGTCGATCGGCGAGTAGACGCCGCCGGCGATCTTTTCCTTCACGCCGGCAAGGCCCGGTTCAAGCTCGACCAGCCGGTCGCGGCCGACGATCTCGATGGGCAGGCCATGCTCGGCCAGATAGCGATAATTGTCGGTGCCGGTGTCGAGGCTGTGCTGCGAGCGGAAGAAATACAGGATGCCCTTCTTGCGCTCGTCATAGTGGATGCCGGTGTCACTGGAGATGGCGTTGATGCAGTCGCGCGAATAGAGCGCGAGCCGCAGCTTGACCTGGCTGTTGGCACGCAGGCGGGCCACCGTGCACTGGCGCAGGAAGCGCAGACTCCAGGCGAGGAAATAGGGATCGAAGCGCAGCCGCACCTTGATGCCGAGATCATGATTGTAGAGCCCGCGCAGGAAGGTCTTAAGTGCCGCCGGCGAGGCCCAGGCGGTGGCATCGCCCGGAGACACCAGCCCGGCATTCGACTGGCTGGTGCCCCGCGCCGGCGCCGGATGGCGCTCGATCACGGTGACCTCATGGCCGTCGGCGGCCAGGTAATAGGCGGCCGCCGTACCGACGACGCCGGCTCCAAGCACCGTTATCTTCATGCCATCCCCCAAAGCTCTTCCCGGCACGGCGCCTCCACGCCGTGTCGCGAATGCTTCCATAGCGCGTCGCCACGCGCCTTGCGAGCCCTTGGAGAAAGCGAGCTCAGCCCCGTGCGGAATTCTTGCTGGTCAGGATGCGCTCCCAGGCCAGCGCGTCGTTGACGATCTGGTCGAGATCGTCGCGCTGCGGGGTCCAGCCGAGTTCGGACCGCGCGAGATCGGAATTGGCGACCACCGCCGCGGCATCGCCGGGACGCCGGTCGCCCATCCTGACCTCGAAATCATGCCCGTAGGCGCGCCGCACGCTGTCGATCACTTCGAGCACCGAATAGCCATGGCTGTAGCCGCAATTGGCGACGAGGCTGGCGCCGCCGGCGCGCAGCCGCTGCAAGGCAAGGCGATGCGCGGCGGCCAGATCGCTGACATGGATATAGTCGCGCATGCAGGTGCCGTCGGGCGTCGGATAATCGGTGCCGAAGACCTGCATGAACGGACGCTTGCCGAGCGCGGTCTCGCAGGCGACCTTGATCAGATGGGTGGCGCCCGGGGTGGACTGGCCGGTGCGGCCCTTCGGGTCGGCGCCGGCGACGTTGAAATAGCGCAGCGCCGTGTAGCGAATGTCGTGCGCGAGGCCCGCGTCGCGCAGCATCCACTCGCTCATCAGCTTGGACAGGCCATAAGGCGATTCGGGCGCCAGGCGGGCATCCTCGCGCACCGGTTCCAGGCCGGCGCCGCCATAGACGGCAGCTGTCGAGGAAAAGATGAAGTTCGGCACGCCTTCGCGCACTGCAGTTTCAATCAGCGTGCGGGTCTTCGAGGTGTTGTTCTCATAGTAGGCGAGCGGGTCGGCGACCGATTCCGGCACCACGATGGAGCCGGCGAAATGGATGATCGCGTCGACCTTGTTCTCCCTGATGACCGAGCCGACCAATTCCTTGTCGGCGACATCGCCGACGACCAGCTTTGCCTCCGGCGCCACGGCCCATTCGAAGCCGGTGGAAAGGCGGTCGAGAACGACCACGCTTTCGCCCGCATCCAGCAATTCCCAGACCATATGGCTGCCGATATAGCCGGCGCCACCTGTCACCAAAACCGCCATCCAAATCCTCGCTTACCCAGATTTATCGGAAACTGTCTCAACAACCGCCTTACTGGAAAGTCCGCCGTCTGCCCATTAAAACCTAAGGTAACCAGCGTTCACTTGATGTGGCATCGTGCGGAAACAAAAGTGAACCAAAGAGCGTGCCACGGATTGGGAATAGGCCACGATCCGCCATCGTTAGGAACAGGTCCGGGGCGTGGCATTTTGACCAAATCGGCCCGGTGGACGACCAAAAGACCAATGATTATGATCCCGCGCAAAATTGGGAAGCCTACATGAATTACCAGCGGTTCTTCGAGGACGCGATCGACCAGCTCCATGCCGAGCGTCGCTACCGCGTCTTCGCCGATCTAGAGCGCATCGCGGGCAAGTTTCCGCGCGCCATCTGGCGTTCCAACGGCCGCGCCGAGGAAATCACCGTCTGGTGCTCCAACGACTATCTTGGCATGGGCCAGCACGCCGACGTCATCGCCGCGTTCCAGAGCGCGGCCGGCAAGATGGGCTCTGGCGCCGGCGGCACCCGCAACATTTCCGGCACGTCCAACCCGTTGGTCGAACTCGAGCATGAGCTGGCCGACCTGCACGGCAAGGAAGCCGCCCTGGTCTTCACCTCCGGTTTCGTCTC
>NZ_RZSJ01000759.1:0-2399 GCF_003998025.1 Mesorhizobium sp. M8A.F.Ca.ET.021.01.1.1 | reverse complement strand
TTCCTGTTCCGGGCGGTTCGTGACGCCATGACGCGGCTGTCGCGCGCCCGCTGGCTGGAAGTGCGTGACGAAACGGCCCTTGGCCGTGCCTGGCTCGAACATCGCGCCATCCTTGCCGCGACACGCCTTGGCCAGGCCGATGAAGCCACGCGGCTGCTGTCGGCCCACATCGTCGGCAGCCGTGACCGGCTGGTGACGTCGCTTGCCAACGACCGACGTGGCCTTCGCGCCAGGGGATTTGCCGTCGTCGCCGCCTAGTGCGGTCGATGCAGGGCAGCATTCGCCGGAAAACAGGCCGCATCTGACGTGAAGAGCACTTTCGGCCTCGCTTCAAGCAAGCCGATGGCGTAAGAGCGGCAATGGAAAACAATCGGTTTGAAACACCCGTGACCGTCAAGTCCGTCACGGCGGGAAGCACTCAGCTCTTGCGTTCGGCAAGGGAAGCTTCCGATTACCTGCTCAACAGCTGGCCCGGCAAGCGCAGCGCCAAGCATCGTGCGGCGCTGCAGGCCTGCCACGACGCACTCGCCGGCGACAAGCCGGCGATGAATGCCCGACGCGCTTTCATCGCCGCGGCGCGGGAGGTGGATGTTTTCATCAGTGACAAGGCGCCAGCCTGACCTAGGCTGATACCGACAATTCGGATTGAGGCACGGCCCGCATTCGCGGGCCGCATGCCGTTACTCCTCGGTTTTGGTCTCCGTCTCGGTCTCGGTCTCGGGCTTCGAACGTTCGCGGGCGGCAACCTTGGCGGCCAGCTTTTCAGCCTTCTTGGCCGCTTTCTGGCGGTCACGCTCCTTGCGTTCCTGATCGTAGTTGGGTGCTCGCGCCATATCGGCTCCTTTTATCACTGCCTTGCGGCCCTGAACCTGCCTAGGAGCATTAGCCGTCAAACACAACAGCTGAAGCGACAATGCTGGATGCTTGCTGGAAGAGATGCGGGGGCTTGCCAGATGGGCGCCACAATGATGTAGGAAATGCGGGGCGCCAATGAATTGAGAGCTGCCTGTTTGTTTTGATCAAGTGACCGATGGCCACAATTTCGCGGACCGCCGCAAGAGTTTTCTATTATGCGAGAAACGTCGTGCGCGATGTCGCTCCGCAAACGCTGTTTCGCGCAAGGCTGGCCGGCCGGCTCGAAAGGGCGAGGCTTTCCGGTGAGGCGGCGCGCCGCAGGCTGAATTACTACAACAAGCTGCAGGATTGTTTCGCGCCAAGCGCCAATGCCAAGCGCATCAGCAAGCTGCCGTTCACGCCGACCATGTACTATTACGACCTGAAGGAATTCGCCCGCTATTTCGATCCGGATTTGTTCATCGACCTCGAATTCGGCGACGTCAGGAACGTGCCTAGGGTGCCCGCTATCGTCAAGGATCGGCCAATCTGCGATGACGACCGGAACGCCGTCATCATGAAGCTCGACAAGTTTCGTCACTTCCAGATGCCGGCTGACGCTATTGCGTTCGCCGATAAGCTGCCGACCGTGGTCTGGCGCGGCGATCTCAACAACCCGATCAGGACAAGATTCCTCAAGGCAGTGCGCGGCCTGCCGTTCTGCGATGCCGGCTCGCACAAGCCGAACGCGCCGGCCGAATACGCCAAGCCTTTTCTCAGCATCAGCCAGCACCAGCGCTACCGCTACATCGTCTCGCTCGAAGGCAATGATGTAGCGACCAACCTCAAATGGATCATGAACTCGAAGTCACTTTGCCTGATGCCACCGCCGACTTATGAGACATGGTTCGCGGAGCGGCAGCTCGAAGCCAATGTGCACTATGTGCCGCTCGAGGCGGATTTCTCGAACCTTGCGGACCATGTGGCCTATTTCGAGCGGAATCCGGCCAAGGCGGAGCGCATCATCGCCGCCGCGAATGCCTATTGCCGGACATTCGACGACGAGCGGACCGAACAGGCGATCTCTCTGCTGGTGCTCTACAAATACTTCGTGCTCTCGGGCCAGATCAAACCTGATGCCGAGGTGTGGCGCTACATAACGGGCTAGTTGCCGGGCACCTCGTCTCGGCCGGCTGCCACGTGTTCGGGCAGCGCTGGATTGCGTGGCCCAATCATGCGATCATGCCGAGGGAACCGTCCCGGCCGTCATTTGTTTAATCGCGTTTATCTCTGATCAAAAGAACGATGGCCACCATAAAACGAACGACCGCAAAGGTCTTTTACTACGCGCGAAACGTGATCCGCGATATCGCACCCCAGGCGATCTTCCGACGACGGTTGGCGGGCCGCCTGGAACAGGCCAGGCTCTCGGATGTGGCCGTGCGCCGACGGCTGAATCACTACAACAAGCTGCAGGACGCTTTTAGGCCAAGCCCGGATGCCGTGCGTATCGACCAGCTGCCTTTTGAACCGAGCATGTACTATTACGACCTGAAGGACTGTCT
>NZ_RZSJ01000758.1:0-2399 GCF_003998025.1 Mesorhizobium sp. M8A.F.Ca.ET.021.01.1.1 | reverse complement strand
GCACCGAGCCGACCGAAACGGTGGAGACGAAGCGCCGGTTGGTGCCGGCGAGTGCGGTGCCGGATTCGCGCGAGGGATCCTCCAGCACCACGATGCGGGTGATGAAGCTCTGCGCGGTGGCGCGGTGCTTTTCGATCGCCGCTTCCGGAATGGTGGTCAGGCCGGTGTCCATGGTCAGCTCCTTATCGGGATTACTTTCCCGGCTTCCGCAGAACGATCCTGCGCCTGACGCGCTGCGTCCAGATAGATGTCCAAAGTCTGATCCAGCCTTTCGAAAAGCAGCTTGTCGAAAGCAATGTGCCCGCCGCCGCTCTGGTCGATCTCAAGCGCTGCAATGTAATCGGGGCGATCTTCCGGGCGGATCGCTACCGGCGGGTATCCACCGCGTGCCAACACCAGATTCATCAAAAGGCGTGCTGTACGTCCGTTGCCGTCGTTGAACGGGTGAATGGCGACAAAGCGCCGATGAGCCTCGAAGGCAGTTCGTGGTGTGCTTGGCGCTGCGCTCAACCAGCGGCAAAAAACCTCCATCAGCGCTGGAATCTCCACGGGGGCGGGAAAATTGAATACGCCGACATTCGTATTCACGTAACGAGCGCTGTCGGCGTATTGGCCGGCTATCTCCGGCTTGGAATTCGCCACGACCAGATGATGAAGATTGCGGATGTCCGCCTCCATGATCGGATGGTCGTCCTTTGAAGCGATTTCGAGTACCCAACTCAATGCGCGCGCGTGGTCGATTGCCTCGAGGTGATCCTTGAGCGGCTTGCCACTGATCGTGATGCCTTTTTCCAGAACGAGGGCTGTCTCGCCCGCCGTCAGTGTATTTCCCTCGATCGCGTTCGACGTGTACGTTATGTCGATACGCTGGCTGTGTTCCAAGCCTTCCAGGGCGCCGGGCCGAACTCTCCTCTTGAGCGCATCGAGCTGCCGCTTCTTGCCGGATATTTTAGCTGCGGCGGTCATTGCTGGCGCCTCGGTGCTGTGTGGTTTTCAATGACGCAAAGCAGGTTCCTAGACATCCGATATCACCTGTCCATTCGACAGGATGTGAACCTTGTAGCCGGCAAAAATCTTCTGTGCTTCGCCGGCGGCGTAGAGCGCCTGGTAGGCCTCGTGCGGGATCAGCGCGTGGTTTTCGTAGCTCGATACGCCTTGGCGCGCGGCCTCCAGGTCGTCGGTGTTGATGAAGAATTCCTGCGTCGTCTTCTCGCTGGAGAATAGGCCCCTGCGGCCGGGCTTCTCGCCCTTGGAGTAGACCTCCTGGATGGTCCAGGTCAAAAGCCAGGCGTTTTCCGGCTTGCGCACCTTGGCCAGCACTTCCGTCACCGTCGAATTGTTGTCGGTAATGCCTGCCGAATAGAAGGGGCCGAGCACCACGCGCCTCAACTGCTTGGGGTGCAGTGGCTCGAAATCCTTGTCGAGGTTGACCGCGATGGTCGCCGGCGACAGCGTATAGGCCGAATTCTTCTCGGTGAAATCGTCGAAGCGGTGGGCAAGCTCGGGGTTGAGCAAGCCGTCGACCGGCAGCGGAATGTCGACCTTGTCGTTGAGCTTGCCGCTCCGGTCGACAAGCTGGCTGACCATGCTTTCCGAGGAATCCTCCACCGTCACCATGTAGATCAAGGGCAAGTTGGCGCTGCCGTCGAAGGTCGCCCAGTGGACCAGATAATAAGGCCGCGCCGTCTTCGGATTGACCGACACCTTGGCTGTCTGCGCCAGCGTGAACGGACCGAAGGTCTCTTCGCTCTTGACGTCCTCGAGATAGAGCCGCTCGGCCATCGTTTTCTGCAGCGCCTCGGGGAACGCCTTGTGGCGCAGGATGAAGTCGGCCATCTCCTCGCGCAGTTCGCCGGCCAGCGGGATGTTGGCAAGGCGTGCATCAGCCTGCCGGCGGTCGTTCTCCAGTTCGAGCAGGTTCTGGAACACCGGGAAACCGCTTTCGGCGCGCGAAATGCGGAACGTGTCCATGAAGCCCAGCCGATTGCGCCAGCAGGAGAAGGACTTGTCGAGCCGGGCGATGTATTCGGCAACGATCCTGGCGACGATGCCGTGCCGGTAGAGCGGCGAGCGGTCGTCGCGCATGAACACTTCAAGGCCGCTAAGCGCGGCCGTGATTGCCGAGAAATACCGCGCCGCAGCGTCGTTTTCGGGGGTCATGCTGTCAGCCCTGGGATTGTCGCACCGGTGCGCGCGGCAATTATGACTGCACGTAGTTGGCCGAATTGTGCTTCTTCAGCACCTCGTCGAAGCGGCGGGCGAAGGCATCGTCGGCCAGCTTCTTGCGGCGCTGGATGTCGGCGCTGGCCACCATGTTCTTCTCGTGCATCTCCAGCAGGTCACCAATGTGCTTCTGCGAGGCGGCGCCGATGCCGGCCATGGTTTCCTCGGCGGTGTTG
>NZ_RZSJ01000757.1:0-2420 GCF_003998025.1 Mesorhizobium sp. M8A.F.Ca.ET.021.01.1.1 | reverse complement strand
CCCGTCGACCCCCTATGCAAGGCCGACTCCGGCGGCCGCGCCTGCGACAGCTGCAGCGGCGGATGAACGGAGCGGTACGGCCGACGGCCAGGATTGGCCGGCGCAAGCGGCCAGCATGGGCAAGAGGCAGAAAGAGGCCGGCAGCGCCGCGGAAGACAGCTACCGCGGCGACGTCTTTCGAAAGCTCGGCAGAGTCAATCGAACTCTCCCGCCTTCGCTGCAACTGGCCGCGCGAAACAATGCGGTTGTGGCATTCGCCATAGGCAAGAAGGGCAACATAGATCAGTTGCGTATTCTGGAAAGCTCGGGATCGAAGACTTTCGATGAGGCCGCGCTTGGCATCGTGAGCAAGGCTGCTCCCTTCCCTCCAATTCCGCCACAGGCCGCGAATCCGGGTTTGGAATTCGAGGTCGGGATCGGCCCGTTTTAAGATGTGAGCAGCACAAACGTTGCGGCGCCAACCATCAACATCCGCAGGAAAGGGACCCCATGTATATCGCCATGAACCGCTTCAAGGTGCAGACCGGCTCCGAGGCCGATTTCGAAGCCGTGTGGAAGAACCGCGATTCCAGCCTTGCCGAGATGAAAGGCTTCCGCGAATTCCATCTGTTGCGCGGCCCGGCCAACGAGACCGAAGGCTACACGTTGTTTGCCTCGCATACGGTCTGGGCGAGCCACGCCGACTTCGTCGCCTGGACCAAATCGGAGAACTTTCGCGCCGCCCACCGCAATGTCGGCACGACAAAGGTCCATTATTTCGGCCACCCGCAATTCGAGGGTTTTTCCGTCGTCGAAGGCGCGTAAGTACCGACTAATCTATGCGGCGGCCAACAGGCTGGCATTGCCGCCGGCCGCCGTGGTGTCGACGCAGACGGCCCGCTCATGCGCATAAGCCGCCGGATTGAGCACCTCGCTGACCAGCGGCACGATCGGCCCGCTGCGCTCGGCGATGACCTTGCGCACGATGCGCGCCGCCTCGGGCGTGCCTGAAAAAGCAACGACATCGACGCGCAGCGAGCGCGCCTCGACCGGATCGGGGCGGCCATCGATGGCCGCCAGCGGCAGGCCTTTGCCGGTCAGCGCCGCCAGTGCCGCCGTGGCGCCAGCACCGCATTGCCGGCGGCGAGCGCCTGGACGGTCTGCGCCAGCAGCGTGTCGGCGTCCGGCCCCAGGCACAGCACCCGGCCGCGCGGCGACAGCGACAGCGTGTTGGCCTCGCCGGTCGGGCCGGGCAAATCGACCTGACCGAAATCGATTGCAGCGGCGGCACCGATCGCCGCCGCGCCCTTGCCGCGCAGGTGCTTCCTCAGGATGGCGATCCGGTCCGGCCGCGTCGACCAGCCGCCCAGCGACGGATCGGGCAGATTGTCGGCCAGTTCGGTGGCGGTGACCTTGTGCCCGTCGGCCAGGTGCGTGCCAGCTTCCGGCCCCTTGCGGAAGCGCCTGAGATAATGCGGGCCGCCGGCCTTCGGCCCGGTGCCGGAGAGGCCCTCGCCGCCGAACGGTTGCGAACCGACCACGGCGCCGATCTGGTTGCGGTTGACATAGATGTTGCCGGCATGAATGCCGTCGACGAAATGCTGGACGCGGCCCTCGATGCGGGTGTGCAGGCCGAAGGTTAGGCCATAGCCCTTGCGGTTGATGGCGGCGATGACGCTGTCGATCTGGTCGGCGTCGAAACTGGCAACATGCAGCACAGGCCCGAACACCTCGCGCTCCATGTCCTCGATACCCTTGACCCGCAAGACATGCGGCGCGACGAAACGCCCATCCTTGGGGGCCTCGAGCTTGGCGATCAGCCGGCCCTCAAGACCCTTCTTCGTGCAATAGTCGCGGATCGAGGCCTGCGCCTCGTCATCGATGACCGGGCCGACATCGGTCGAGATCAGCCAGGGATCGCCAATATTGAGCGCCTCCATGGCGCCCTTCAGCATCTCCAGCATCTTCTTCTCGACGTCCTTCTGCACATAGAGCACGCGCAGCGCCGAGCAGCGCTGGCCGGCACTCTGGAAGGCCGACGCCAGGATATCGCGCACCGCCTGTTCGGGCAGCGCTGTGGAATCGACGATCATGGCGTTGAGACCACCGGTCTCGGCGATCAGCATCGCGTCCGGCGCGGCGGTCTCGGCCAGCTGTTTTTCGATCAGCTTGGCGACCTCGGTCGAGCCGGTGAAGCAGACGCCGGCAATGCGCGGATCCGCCGTCAGCGGGCCGCCCACCGATGGGCCGTCACCGGGCAGGAGCTGGATGACGTCTTCCGGCACGCCAGCGGCGCGCAGCATCTCGACGGCGCGGAATGCAATCAGCGGCGTCTGCTCGGCCGGCTTGGCAATCACGGAATTGCCGGTGACGAGTGCTGCCGCGATCTGGCCGGTGAAGATGGCGAGCGGGAAATTCCATGGCGAGATGCAGACAATGGC
>NZ_RZSJ01000756.1:0-2426 GCF_003998025.1 Mesorhizobium sp. M8A.F.Ca.ET.021.01.1.1 | reverse complement strand
CAATGCCGAGGGCCGCGCCTTCCTGACCGAGGCCCGTGCCTTGTTGTCGAATGCGAGCCGGTTGGAGGAGCTTGGCCGCAACCTGGCCAGCGGTTCCACCGGGCGCCTTGCCATCGGCTATGTCGAGGGTGCGGTTCATGCCGGGCTTGTCGCCGGCATGCTGCGCCAGTTCCGCCGCGACCGGCCGGATTTTCACCTGCAGCTGAGAAGCCTGCGCTCGGCGGCGCAGATGGAGGGGCTTCGGCAGCGCTCGCTCGATCTTGGTCTGGTGTATTCTCCCGCGGCTGCCGACGATCCCGATATCGCCAGCACGCCGCTGCGCCACGAGCCGCTGGTGCTGGCCATTCCCGAAGACGATCCGCTGGCCGATGTGGCTGATATCCAGCCGCACCATCTCGACGGCCGCGTCTGGATCACCGTGGTGCGCCAGCCCGACGACACCAATCGTGGCCAGTTCCTCGCCGCTTGCGCCGAGGCTGGCTTCGTACCCGATATCGCTTATGAAACGGCCGACCCGCTGACCTCGCTCGGCCTTGTCAGCGCTGGCCTTGGTCTCGCCACCGTGCAGGCAAGCCTGCGCACTGCCGCGCCGCCCTCGATCCTGTTCCGCGACATGCCGTGGTTCGGGCGCATGGTTTCCATTCATCTCGCCTGGCGACGGCAGGACCGGCGCGCGGTTATCGCCGATCTGCGGGAGGCTGCTCGGAGGGAGGGGAGTAGGGAGTAGGGGAAAAGCGTGCGCTCGGGCAATGCAAACGTACTGCCCCCTAGCTCTACATCTTGTCGATCACCGACTGGACGCCTTCCGTCGGCGCGTCGACCGACGACCCGGCCACCATGATGGCGGCGACGATGGCCTCGGGGTCGTTGACGACCAGCGGCTTCACACGCTGAGCGGTGTGAATGAAGCCTTCCCCAGCCATGTGATCAAGCAACGCCGTCATCGGGTCCCAGAATCCGTTGACATTGCCGAAGACGATCGGCTTGCGGTGATGGCCGAGCTGCGCCCAGGTCATGATCTCGACGATTTCCTCGACTGTGCCTATGCCGCCGGGCAGCGCCACAAAGGCGTCGGATTTCTCGAACATCTTATGTTTGCGCTCGTGCATGTTGTCGGTGATCAACAACTCGTCGAGCCGGTCAAGCGCGGTTTCGGTGGCTTCCCTGTTGATGAGGAAGCGCGGAATGATGCCGGTCACCTTGCCGCCGGCCTTGAGCGCGCCTTCGGCGACAGCGCCCATGATGCCTTTGGTGCCGCCGCCATAGACCAGCCGCAGCCCTGCCTTGGCAATTGAGCGTCCAAGCAGATGGCCGGCCTTGACATAGATTTCATCGCGGCCCGGAGACGAGCCGCAATAGACGCAGACGGATCGAATCGTGTTCATACGGATGATTGGTGATTGGGTCTGGAAGCCTGGTCAAGCCCAAAGGCTGACAAGGGCGGGCTTTTTCTTGTCGGCTTTGGCAAAACACGCTAGACCGGCGTTAGGTGGCTAAGGGGTAGGGAAATATGGCAATTAATCCATTGAAGGCGTTCCTGTTCGCGGCGGGTGGGACCGTCGCGGCGGCGGGAACCGCCTATGTATCGGGCGCGCTCGACCCGTATCTTCATCCCGCGCCGCCGGCGCAAGTGGCGGCCTTGACGCCGCCCGCGGCGCCGAAACCCGCCGACCCCGGCACGGAAGGGCGGCTGCCGGCTCCGGCGGTGCCGGCCGCTCCGGCCGCGGCACCCCAGGCGACAGCCCCGGCAGCACCCGCAACCGATGCGGCGGCGCCTGCGGCGCCCGCGACGGCGGGTCCGATCGCGCCGACTTTCGACGTCGTGCGCGTCGAGAGCAACGGCTCGATCGTCGTTGCCGGCAAGGCGGTGCCCAACTCGAAGGTCGAAATCCTCAACGGCTCAACGGTGATCGGCTCGACGGTGGCTGGTCCCGATGGCGCCTTTGTCATCGTGCTCGACGATCCGCTGAAGCCCGGCGACTATACGATCGCGCTGCGTTCGACCGTCGGCACGGTCGTGACCGCCTCGGCGCAGACTGCCGTGGTCTCGGTGCCCGCGAATGCGGCTGGCCAGGTGCTGGCCATGGTCGAGGAGCCGGGCAAGCCGGCCGAACTGTTGACGGTTCCGACACCCGAGACAAAGCCGGCGCCGGCAACCGGCGACCAAGCTGCTGAAGCGCCCGCGACGGTCGCTCCAGCGCCCGCCGCGCCGGCGCCGACCGCGCCAGCCGTGGTTGAGGCACAACCCGCTCCGGCGGCACCGGCCGCGCCGGCTGTGGCTGAACCCAAGATCGTCGTCGAGGCGGTCGAAATCGACGGCAACAAGATTTTTGTCGCCGGCCTCGCCGATCCGGGCCGCAAGGTGCGCGCCTATGCCAACGACATTCTGCTCGGCGACGCACAGACGTCGCCGGACGGCCATTTTC
>NZ_RZSJ01000755.1:0-2434 GCF_003998025.1 Mesorhizobium sp. M8A.F.Ca.ET.021.01.1.1 | reverse complement strand
GGCCTATGCCGTGGTCAAGGCCTCGGACGTGATCGTCGGCATCGACTGAAAAAACGCGGCTCAGACCGCGATGGGCGCCTTGATCGACGCATCGGCGACATAGTTCTCCAGCCGGAAATCCTCGAAGCGGAAGGCGAACAGGTCCTTCACATCCGGATTGATCCACATCGTCGGCAGCGCCCTCGGCGTGCGCTGCAACTGTTCGCGCGCCTGCTCGAAATGGTTCGAGTAGAGATGCGCGTCGCCGAGCGTGTGGACGAAATCGCCCGGCTTCAGCCCGGTCACCTGCGCCACCATGAGCGTCAGAAGTGCGTAGGACGCGATGTTGAACGGCACGCCGAGGAAGATGTCGGCGGAGCGCTGGTAGAGCTGGCAGGAAAGCCGGCCCTCGGACACGTAGAACTGGAACAGGCAGTGGCAAGGCGGCAGCGCCATGGCTTCCACCTCGGCGGGATTCCAGGCCGAGACGATCAGCCGCCGCGATTGAGGATTGCGACGAATCTCCTTGAGAAGATTGGCGATCTGGTCGATCGAGCCGCCATGGCCGTCCGGCCAGGACCGCCACTGCTTGCCGTAGACCGGACCGAGATCGCCATTCTCGTCGGCCCATTCGTCCCAGATCGAAACGCCGTGGTCGGTCAGGTACTTGATGTTGGTGTCGCCGGCCAGGAACCACAGGAGTTCATGGATGATCGACTTCAGGTGCAGCTTCTTGGTGGTGGTGACCGGAAAGCCGCGCGCCAGATCGAAGCGCATCTGGTAGCCGAAGACGGAGCGTGTGCCGGTGCCGGTGCGGTCGCCGCGATCGGCGCCGTTTTCCAGCACATGCTGCAAGAGATCGAGATATTGGCGCATCGGTTTCGGCTCGATTCGAGTGTTTGGGCATTATAGCGGCCAGACCGGCGGCCGAACACAGCAAAACGGTACAAACGACGCTTGCCCCACCACTCTTTCCAGAGTCGGCGCTGCCCCTCATTGTCCTGCCGGACATTTCTCCCCGTATAGTGACGGGGAGAAAGAAGCTGGCCGCTACGCTGACGCCCTTTTTGCAACGTTGGTCATTGGCGAAATCATCGATGGCAGATCCCCTCTCCCCGTCACTATACGGGGAGAGGATGCCGGCAGGCAGGTGAGGGGCGGCGCAAACCCCCGACAAAGCGAAAATAAAAGTTGGAGCGGCTATTCTGCCGTACCAGCCCTCGCAAACTGATGCGCGAGCGTCACAGAGAGCCGAGCTTGCCCAGATCCTTGGCCACCAGATAGTAGAAGGTCACGCGGTTCTTGGTGTTGTCGGCGTGCATCGCCTTGCAGGTCTTCTCGATCGCGGCGTCGGCCTTCGCCCCGTCGGTGACGCCGAGCTTCTTGGCCACCCAGCTCTCCTTGACCCGCCCCAATTCCTTCGGGTCCGTGCAGGATACCAGCGAGGAGTCGCGGTTCCTCAGCGCAATGCCCAGATGCTTGACGATCTTTTCGACCGCATCGGCGTTTGCCGCGGCGTCATACTTCTTCACATCCGCAAGATAGTCGGCCATCAAAATTCCCCTCGTCGGCGCCACGGATCCGATTGATGAGGGCTGTGGCGCGCTTCTCAACTTGTGCGCTAAGGTCGCTAACTCCTCACCGCTCGCAAAGCTTCGGTTGAGACCGCGCCCAAGTCAACCCTTGGCGTCGCGATTTGACACAGGGACAAAGCATCATTGCGG
Source organism: Mesorhizobium sp. M8A.F.Ca.ET.021.01.1.1 (assembly GCF_003998025.1). Lineage (NCBI taxonomy): Bacteria > Pseudomonadati > Pseudomonadota > Alphaproteobacteria > Hyphomicrobiales > Phyllobacteriaceae > Mesorhizobium > Mesorhizobium sp. M8A.F.Ca.ET.021.01.1.1. Next base: position 731 of record NZ_RZSJ01000755.1, on the reverse strand, counting down.
CCTTTCATTTCCGCCAAACGCCCCCTATATTCGTTTTGTCGGCTTGACCGACTATGGCGATAAATGGGCGATGAAATAAGCCGTTCGGACCCGGGGGCGGTACCCGGCGCCTCCACCAAAAGCCGCTGTTGACGACAGAGCGGTTTTTGCTGGGGGCGAAATAGGATCGACGAAGGTGTAAAGATCGTACTTTTGCCCGGCATTGTACCACCGTCATCGGGCTAAACTTATAGTTGCCAACGACAACTATGCGGAAGCACGTCTCGCTGCTTAATGCAGTGCGATAGCTTCAAATCAAGCCCTAGGGGTTCGCACTTCTAGGCGGGGTTCGGAGGTACCTGGCAACAGAAACCTCCACTTCTCCCCCTTCAATTTGCATCACGCGCAACGGCTCCTGCCGTCAAGACTTCGCACGTGCATGTCGCCCGGAAGTGTCCTCGGTTCCGGGATAACGACATGCATAAATCAGAAGCTTACAGCAGGTCGGGCGAATCCTATTCGCCGCGACATGCTGTAGAAGCCACGAAGCCGCTGCGTCGCGTGCCCTTTCTCCATGGACAAAAAATGCAAAACGATTCCGATCGATTTTTCGTGCTGACCGGCGGCCCCGGCTCCGGCAAGACCACCTTGATCGAAGCCTTGCGGCAGGCGGGCTTTGCGACGTCTGTCGAGGCCGGACGCGGCATCATCCGCGACCAATCCGCCATTGGCGGAACCGCCCTGCCCTGGAG
>NZ_RZSJ01000754.1:0-2439 GCF_003998025.1 Mesorhizobium sp. M8A.F.Ca.ET.021.01.1.1 | reverse complement strand
GCAGCGATCTGACGATCATCCGGCAAGGCCGCGGCAAGGCCGCGCCGGATGATCGTCAGATCGCTGCCTGGCGTGGGGTCAGCGCCGCCGCCGGCGCCTGCAGGCGCTCGGGCAGCGTTCCCTCGATTTTCGCGATCTGGCGGCGCAGGGCAAAAACAGTCTCCCGCGCCACGGCGGTCATCGCCATGACGGTCAGCTTCCACTCACAATTGTTCCTGTTATGTTCCTATTGATTCCAGAGGGCGCTGGAAGAGTCAAGCAGAGTCATAAGGAATTTATTCCTCTCCCGGCGCGACGCCGGCGTATAGGCGTCATTTGCCTCGACCGGTGCGAACACCTATATGCCGGGATTAAAGGACAAAGCATGGCCCGCATCTACAAGACCCGCACCTGGCATGGCGAACTTGCGCCCTCGATGGAAGAATTGGAGTTCCTGGCCCTGGAGGCCTACGCCCATCTGCCGGAGGATTTTCGCAAGCTGACCGGCGAGATCGTCATCCAGATCGCCGAATTCCCGACCGACGAGATCATGGACGATTTGTCGTTGGAGACGCCGTTCGACCTGCTCGGCCTGTTCGAGGGGCGCGGCATCGCCGAACGCTGGAACCCGCAAACCGGGGAAGGCCCCAACCGCATCACGCTCTATCGTCGCGCCATGCTCGACTACTGGGCCGAGAACGAGGAATCGCTGGGCGACATCGTCACCCACGTGCTGATCCACGAGATCGGCCACCATTTCGGCCTGTCGGACGATGATATGGAAAAGATCGAAGAGGCTGCTGAATAGGCTGTGCCTTCGTCATCCTAGGGTCTGCGCCGCGTCGCTTCGCTCCTTGCTTCGCCCTAGGATGACGAAGAGAGAGGGCCGCGGCGCTTTCCCCCTACCAGTCGCTGAGCTTGGTATCCGGCCCGTATTCCTGGCCGTCGACATCCTTCACCACGGCCTGGCCGCAGCGCATGGTCTTGGCTTTCTTGTCATAGGCATAGGTCGGCGAGCCGAACAGGTGCCAGCCCTTGTTCAGCGCCGCCGTCACCTTGTGGCAGAAGCTGGCGTCGTCCGGGGCGGTGAGAAAGCGGTAGAGTTTCATCGTCCAATTCCTGTCGTGTATCCCAAGTCGGCGAATATCATGCCCCGATGGCGGCCGCCTTCGCCAGCAGTTTTTCGGCCTGAGCCAGGTGCAGCCGCTCGACCATCCTGCCGTTCAGCGCGATGACGCCCTTGCCGCTGTTTTGCGCCAGCGCGAAGGCATCCTTCACCGCGCGCGCCTCGGCCAGTGCCTGCGCCGACGGGGCAAAGGCGCGGTTGGCGGTCTCGATCTGCGATGGATGGATCAGCGTCTTGCCGTCAAAGCCCATGGCGGCGGCCTGCGTGCATTCGCGGGCAAACGCGTCCGGGTCGCGAAAATCGTTGAACACCCCATCGAGCATGTCGAGGCCGCCGGCGCGCGCCGCCAGCAGCATCTGCATCAGCCATGGCAGGAGATAGGCGCGGTCGGGCGTCGCCAGGACACCGGTATCCTTGATCAGATCATTCGTTCCGGCAATGAAACAATCCAGCCGCGAGGCGGGGTCGCGGCCGAGTTCGGCGATGGCGCCGATGTTGAGCATGGCCTTGGGCGTCTCGATCATCGCCCATAGTTTCACGCTGTCGGGGGCAAAATTGTCGTCCAGCACATCGCCGACCTCGAGCACGTCGCGCGGTGTGTCGACCTTGGGCAGCAGGATGCCGTCCGGTTCCGCCTTGGCCACGGCGGCAAGATCCTCAGTGCCCCATTCGCTGGACAGCGCATTGACGCGCACCACCATCTCGCAGCGCCGGCCATTGCGGTCGGCACCAGGGCGATTGGCGAAAATGCCGGCCAGTTTCTCGCGCGCGGCGATCTTGTCGGCGGGAGCGACGGCGTCCTCCAGATCGATGATGACGGCGTCGCAGGCAAGCTGCGCGATCTTGGCCAGCGCCTTGTCGTTGGAGGCCGGGACATAGAGCACGGAGCGGCGCGGACGGTAGGTTTCCATGCCCGATCTATGCCGGTTGCGGTCGGGCGAGGCAAGCGTCCGACCGATACCTGATACGAGCCAACCGCGAAAGCTTGCGCCGTCCCTTGCCTGTCCTCCGCAGCCGTTGCCGAAGGGCGCCCTTCCTCTCCCCCGTCGATCGGGGGGTCCGAAGGACGGGCGAGACCCGCGGCTCGCCCCGGCAAGGTGTCGAGCGAAGCTCGACGGAGTGGGGGTCGACCTTTGGGCGCAAGGCGATGCGATGCTTGCGCCCGGTGCCCTTTCCTATGTCCGTTTGCGGCGGTTGCCAGGTGGTTCCCCCACTCCGTCTCGGCTTCGCCGAGCCACCTTGTATCTACACGAGAGAGATTTCGTGGGATTGAAGCGATTGAGCCAAGGTCCGGGCGGCCGCCCGGACCTTGGCTTGGCGAAGTCGCCCGTACC
>NZ_RZSJ01000753.1:0-2447 GCF_003998025.1 Mesorhizobium sp. M8A.F.Ca.ET.021.01.1.1 | reverse complement strand
ACTCTGGGGCGAGCCGACCTACAACGAACCCTGGATTTCGGCCAAGGGCGCCGGTGGGCCGCTGGTCATCGCCAATGATCCCGGACTGATCCGCCATGTGCTGGTGGACAACGCCAAGAACTACAAGATGGCGACGGTGCGCCAGAAGATCCTGAGGCCAATCCTGCGCGACGGCTTGCTGACCGCCGAGGGCGAGGTGTGGAAGCGGTCGCGCAAGGCAATGGCGCCGGTGTTCACGCCGCGCCACATTTTCGGCTTCGCACAGCCGATGCTGAAACGCACGCTGGAGTTTGTCACCCGTTACGAGGCGGGCGGCACGTCCGATATCGCCCAAGACATGACGCTGCTCACCTACGACATCCTGGCCGAGACGCTGTTTTCCGGTGAGATCGCGGGCGAGCCGGGCAGTTTCGAAAACGAGATCGATCGCCTGTTCGAAACCATGGGCCGCGTCGATCCGCTCGACCTGTTGCGCGCCCCCGACTGGCTGCCGCGGCTGACCCGCATCCGCGGCCGCAAGACGATGGCCTATTTCCGCAAGATCGTGACCGACACGGTCAGGATGCGCGAAGAAAAGTTCAGGCGCGATCCCGATGCCGTGCCCCAGGATTTCCTGACGCTGCTGCTCAAGGCCGAAGGCCCCGACGGACTGACGCGCTCGGAAGTCGAGGACAACATCATCACCTTCATCGGCGCCGGCCACGAGACGACGGCGCGCGCGCTCGGCTGGACGCTGTATTGCCTGGCCGAATCGCCCTGGGAGCGTGACCGGATCGAACGGGAGATCGACCAGGTGCTGGCGCGCGAGCCCGATCCGACGAAGTGGCTCGACGCCATGCCGCTGACCCGCGCCGCCTTCGACGAGGCGCTGCGGCTCTATCCGCCGGCGCCGTCGATCAATCGCGAGCCAATCGAGCCCGAAATGTGGAAGGATCTCTACATCCCCAAGTACGCCGCCGTGCTGGTGATGCCGTGGGTCGTCCACCGCCACAGGAAGCTGTGGGACAGGCCTGACGCCTTCCTGCCCGAACGCTTCCACCCGGGGAACCGTGAAAAGATCGACCGTTTCCAGTATCTGCCCTTCGGCGCGGGTCCGCGCGTCTGCATCGGCGCCAGCTTCGCCATGCAGGAGGCCATCATCGCGCTCGCCGTACTTTTGTCCCGCTTCCGCTTCGACACGACGGCCGACACAAAACCCTGGCCGGTGCAGAAATTGACCACGCAGCCGCAAGGCGGTCTGCCGATGCAGGTCACGCCTCGCTAGGTGTGCCGATATTCAGGTGATGCCTGCCTGCGTTCTCGACTCGCCCTGACCTGAATCCCAACACGCCTTTGGCCTACTGCACTCACTTATACGGCTGGTTTGCGCTGCTGGAACTGGCCGGCGGCGCGGAAGCGCCAGAGGTAGCTGGGCAGGATCGTCGCGATCGATTGCGGCTGAATGCCGAGCCCCGCCAGTGTCCGGTTCGCCTTGGCGGCTTCGTCCGAAACGATGTTGTGCTCGCGCAACTGCATCACCTGGTCCTTGGTCAGCAGCGGATTGGGCAGGAGCCCGAGGATCGAGGCCTGGATGTTTGCCACCCACCACGGCACCGGCACCAGCATGCGCTTGCGCTCGATCACGGTGAGCAGTTCCTGCATGCACTCCTTGAAAGTGAGCACGTTGGGGCCGCCAAGCTCGTAGACTTGGCCGCCATCGATCTTGCCGTCGACCGAGCGCGCCACCGCCTCGGCGACGTCGCCGACATAGACCGGCTGGAACTTGGTGTGGCCGCCGCCGATCAGCGGCAGCACCGGAGAATAACGCGCCATATTGGCGAAACGGTTGAAGAAGCTGTCTTCCGGCCCGAAATTGATCGACGGCCGGAAGATCACGGCATCGGCGATCGTCTCCAGCACCGCCTTCTCGCCCAGCGCCTTGGTGCGCGCATAATCCGATTCGGAGTCCAGATCGGCGCCGAGCGCCGAAATATGGGTGAGCCCGGCGCCGACGGAGCGCGCCGCCTCGGCGATCGCGCGAGCACCGAAATCATGCACGGCGGAGAATTTCTGCCGGCCGCTCTGATGCAGGATGGCGACGAGATTGACGACATGGTCGGCGCCTTGCACGGCGCGGTCGACCGACCAGCGCACGCGCACATTGGCCTGCACCGGCTGGATCTGGCCGACATTGCCGAGCGGCTGCAGATGGCCGGCAAGATCGGGCCTCCGGCAGGCGACCCGGATGCGATAGCCGCGCTTGGCCAGCGCCCGCACGACATGGCGGCCGACAAAGCCTGACCCGCCAAAGACGACGACAAGCTTTGGGGTCTGCAGGATTTCGGTCATGACGGGCTCCGGCGCGCGTTCCAGATGGCTTGGCTGAGCCGTTTCATAGTCCGTTTTGCGCCAAAGGCAAAGGGTGACGCGTCGTCGCTGCCGCCCTTCTTTCGGGTGTGTCAGAATGC
>NZ_RZSJ01000752.1:0-2467 GCF_003998025.1 Mesorhizobium sp. M8A.F.Ca.ET.021.01.1.1 | reverse complement strand
GTCCGGCAGGGATTGATCGACACCACCTTGGCGCCGCGCGCCTTGAGCTTGCCCAGTCCGATCTTGATCGGGTTGGAGTCATGGTCCTCGGCGACGCCGAACAGCATGAAGTATTTCGTGTTGTCCCAATCGGGCTCGCCGAACTCCCAGAACGAGCCGCCGATCGAGTAGAGGCCACCGGCTGCCATGTTGACCGAACAGAAGCCGCCATGGGCAGCGAAGTTCGGCGTCCCAAACTGGCTCGCCCACCAGCCTGTCAAGGATTGCGACTGGTCACGTCCGGTGAAGAAGGCGAGTTTTTTGGGGTCGGTCCGGCGGATATGCGACAGCCGCTCGGTGGCGATCGAGAAGGCTTCCTCCCACGCGATCTCGCGGAACTCACCCGAGCCGCGCGGGCCGGTGCGCAAGAGCGGCTTCTTCAGCCGGGCCGGGCTGTAGTGCTGCATGATGCCGGAGCTGCCCTTGCCGCAGATCACGCCGCGATTGACTGGATGGTCCTTGTTGCCGTTGATGTAGCGGATCTTGCCGTCCTTGATGTGCACGTCGATCCCGCAGCGGCAGGCGCACATGTAGCAGGTCGTCTTGGCGATGCTGTCGGAAACATCTGGGGAGGTGTCGACGCCGTCGCCTTCATCGGGCGCGCGCGTGTCGGCAAGCTGGCGTTGCGAGGGGGCTGAATTGGCGCCGCGCGGTCCTTGCATCATGATCCCGTGGTGCTCGCGCGGCCGGCGGATTTGGCGCGCGTCTTCGGTCCGGGGCCGCGCATGTAATGCTCTTCGGGGTGATATCGATCACCGGCCAATCGCCGCCGGATGCCGCGGGTCCAATGCGCAAGCAGGGATCTGAACCGCCCGATCATTTTATTCTCTGCGACCTGCAGGCCAATTTTTTCTAACTTCGGCTAAAAAAGTAGAATAAAGCTATCGATCCGTCTAATCAGTTGTTCTTGTAAATTCGATCGATATTGGTTCTTAATGCAGGCATGACCCTGGACCAGTTGCGCATTTTCGTCGCCGTCGCAGAGCGCGGCCACATGACCAAGGCAGCAGAGCTTCTCGGCATTTCCCAGTCGGCCGCGTCGGCGGCCATTCGCGCGCTGGAAGAGCAGCACGGTGTCCATCTGTTCAACCGCGTCGGCCGCAACATAGAGCTGGCCCAGACCGGCCACCGGTTCCTGCCCGAGGCCAAGGCCGTGCTGGAGCGGGCTGCCGCCGCCCGCAACGTGCTGGAACATGTTTCGCAGACGGTCGCCGGCAGCCTCTCGATCGCCGCCAGCCTGACCATCGCCAGCTACTGGCTGCCGCGCCGGCTGGCCTCCTTCCACGAGGCCTATCCGGCCGTCAGGCTTAGCGTCACCATCGGCAACACGAGGCAGGTCGAGGCCAGCGTGCTCGATGGAACCGCCGATCTCGGCTTGGTCGAAGGGCGCACCGAATCCGACATATTGCGCCGCGCCAAGGTCGATACCGACCGGTTGATGCTGGTCGTTGCCAGCTCCCATCCGCGGATCGCCGAAATCGCGCCGGGCCGCCCCGACATCACGGGCCTGCGCTGGATCATCCGCGAGGGCGGCTCCGGCACGCGCGAGGTGCTGGAGGATCTGGCGCGCCGCGAGGGGGTTTCACTTGCCGACCTGCAGATATTCCTGGTGCTGCCCAGCAACGAGGCGGTTCGCCAGGCCGTCGAAGCGGGCGCCGGCGCGACCATCATTTCGGAGCTGGTCGTCGGGCACGCGGTCGCCGAGGGGAGCCTGAGAGCCGTGCCGATCGAATTGCCGAAGCGCGACTTCGCCATGATCACCCATCGCGACCGCCAGGCAAGCCTGGCCCAGATGGCGCTGAAGGCGCATCTGGCTGCAGAGATGAACGGGTCAGGGTAGGATCAGCCGAACTTCCGCTGCGCATCGAGTGCCAGGCCAAGCCCGACCGATCCGAACATGTCGCCGTCTATGACAGAAGCCTGCGGCACCAGCGACAGGATCTCTCGTCTTGCCAGCGGGATCGCGGTCGAGCCTCCCGTCAGGAACACGGCGGTGATGTCCGATGGCTTGACCTGAGCGTCGCGAATGGTCTGACCGACCGTTTCGGTGACCCGCTCGATATCTCGGGCAATCGTGGCCTCCAGCCCGTCGCGCGTGATCCCGGCGGCGAACGCCGCGTCAGGCAGCTTCACCGCCACCTCCGCCGATGACCTGTTGGTCAGTTCTATCTTGGCCTTTTCGACCAGCGCCGCCAGAGCGTGCCCGTAGCGGTGCTCGACGATGTGGATGAAGCGGTCGACCAGGTCGGCACGCACGGCCTCGTAACGGATCTGGCGGAGATGCGTCATCGCCTTGGCGGTATAGACCAGGTTGATGCGCTGCCATGTGGCGAGGTCGATGAAATAGCTGGCCGGCAGATTGCGCTTGCCGTCCTTGGTCGCGGAGAGGTAGCCGAGCTGCGGCATGACATGGGCGATGCTCAGCAAC
>NZ_RZSJ01000751.1:0-2468 GCF_003998025.1 Mesorhizobium sp. M8A.F.Ca.ET.021.01.1.1 | reverse complement strand
CAGTACCTGCCGGCGCCAATCGGTCGCGATCGGGAAGCCATGAGCACAGCCGCCAACAGCATCGCTTTCGTCTCGTCCGACACAACGGACGCCAAGGCGGCGCTGGAGAGCCTGTCGGCGCGCTACGGTCAATGTTCTGTCGCCGAAGCGACTGTCGTGGTGGCGCTGGGCGGTGACGGCTTCCTGCTGCAGACCTTGCGCGAAACGATGGGTACGGGAAAGAAAGTCTACGGCATGAACCGTGGCACGATCGGCTTCCTGATGAATGAGTATCGGTCCGGCGGGCTCACCGAGCGCATCGCGGCTGCGGTCGCCGAAACGATCCGACCGCTGGAGATGCTGGCAACCACCTCGGACGGCGAACACCTCACGGCGGTGGCGATCAACGAAGTTGCGCTGTGGCGCCAATCCTATCAGACGGCCAAGATCCGCATCAGCGTCGATGACCAGGTACGGTTGGAGGAACTGAGCTGCGACGGCGTCATGATCGCGACGCCGGCCGGATCGACCGCGTACAATCTTTCCGCGCACGGCCCGATCCTGCCGCTCGATGCGCCACTTCTGGCTCTCACGCCGGTCAGCCCGTTTCGTCCGCGACGCTGGCGCGGCGCATTGCTTTCCAACAAGGCGAGCGTGCGCTTCGACATTCTGGAGCCGGAAAAGCGGCCGGTGAACGCTGCCGCCGACCACACGGAGGTCAAGGCGGTGACCTCGGTTACGGTGCGGGAATCGCCGACGGCCACGGCGACTTTGCTGTTCGATCCCAATCACTCCTGGAACGAGCGCATCCTGGCCGAACAGTTCCGTTACTGAGCCGGCACACAGACAAGCGGCCGGATTAAGCATCGCGATTAAGGTTACAACTTCACAATCGCGCCAACCCTGCCCGTTTCTGTTGACAAATCGCGGGCTTGCGCCTAATCGCAATACCAATCTTGCAGGCGCGTGGCGCTTGCCGCGACGAATGACGTTGCGCTTCCCCGAACCAGCCAAAGACAGCAACACTTGTCCTCAGACACGACGATCGCTCAAGAAGCGTTGACCTTTTCAGACCTCGGCCTGTCGCCGAAGGTGCTTTCCGCAGTCACCGATGCCGGCTATACCCAGCCGACCCCGATCCAGGCTGGTGCGATCCCGCACGCCTTGCTCGGCAAGGACGTGCTGGGTATTGCCCAGACCGGCACCGGCAAGACCGCCTCCTTCGTGCTGCCGATGCTGACCCGGCTGGAAAAGGGCCGCGCCCGCGCCCGCATGCCGCGCACGCTGATCCTCGAGCCGACGCGTGAGCTTGCCGCGCAGGTCGAAGAAAACTTCGTCAAATACGGCAAGAACCACAAGCTCAACATCGCATTGTTGATCGGCGGCGTGTCGTTCGACGAGCAGGACAAGAAGCTGGAGCGCGGCGCCGACGTGCTGATCGCGACGCCGGGTCGTTTGCTCGACCACCGCGAGCGCGGCAAATTGCTGCTCAACGGCGTCGAGATCCTCGTCATCGACGAGGCCGACCGCATGCTCGACATGGGCTTCATTCCCGATATCGAACGCATCTGCGAGATGATTCCGTTCACCCGGCAGACGCTGTTCTTCTCGGCGACCATGCCGCCGGAGATCACCAAGCTGACGGAAAAATTCCTGCACGCGCCGGTTCGCGTCGAGGTCTCCAAGGCCGCGTCGGCGGCCACCAACATCATCCAGCGACTGGTCAAATCGGGCTCGAAGCCTTGGGACAAGCGCGAAACGCTGCGCAACCTGATCAAGGCCGAGGATGCGGAGCTGAAGAACGCAATCATCTTCTGCAATCGCAAGATCGAGGTTTCGGAGCTGTTCCGCTCGCTGCTGAAATATGATTTCGACGCCGGCGCACTGCATGGCGACATGGACCAGCGCGCCCGCATGCAGATGCTGGCCAATTTCCGTGACGGCAAGCTGCGTTATCTCGTCGCCTCCGATGTCGCCGCGCGCGGCCTCGACATTCCCGACGTCAGCCATGTCTTCAACTACGACGTGCCTATCCATGCCGAGGACTATGTCCACCGCATCGGCCGCACCGGCCGCGCCGGCCGCTCAGGCAAGTCCTTCACCATCGCGACCAAGTCCGACACCAAATATATCGACGCCATCGAGCGGCTGATCGGCAACAAGATCGAGTGGCATGACGGCGACCTGTCGACAGTGGTTGCCAGCGAAGGCGAGGACGATGCTCCGCGCCGTGGCAAAGGCGCGCCGCGCCGCGCCGGCCGCAAGGACGAGGACCGCAACGACAGGGGCGCGCGCAACAAGGGCGGCGAGCGTCGCGGCAGACGCAGCGAGGAAGATGCCGCGACCGCGGTTGCTCAACCGCAGCCGGATGTGGCCGAGACGGCCGATATTGTCGAACGGCGCGCGCGCAAGGATGCGATCCGCTCGGAAAACACCGAGCGCAAATCGTCCGACCGCAATGAGCCGCGCGCACCTGAGCGCGGTGACAC
>NZ_RZSJ01000750.1:0-2468 GCF_003998025.1 Mesorhizobium sp. M8A.F.Ca.ET.021.01.1.1 | reverse complement strand
GAGCAACGCCTGGTACTGGCCAAGCCCGGGCGTCGGCAAGGTGAAGCTCCACTTCACCACGCCGAGAAACGGCCAGGCATAGGCCAGGACGAGGAACAGGAGCAGCGGCGCCATCAACAGCGCCGCGCCCATCCTGTCGGAGAGAACACCTCTCATGTCAGCTCAGCAACGCCAGTGATCAGGCGGAGATGATCTTGGTGTATTCGTCGAGGGCCGCGCCGTAGTTCTTGGCGTACCAGTCCATGTCGAGCGGGATCTGCTTCTTCATGTTCTCCGGATCGACGGGGTTGATGCGCTTCTTGTCGGCGGGGATCAGCGCATCGGCCGCCGGATTGGCCGGCCCCTGGCCGAGCTTGTCGAACATGACGAGCTGCTTTTCCGGATCCTGGGCGCTGGCGATGAACTTCATCGCCGCATCCTTGCCGCCTGGGTTGTTCTTGAGCACGGCCAGCGCACCGGGCGAGATCAGACCCTGGTCCCAGATGAACTTGATCTTGCCGCCGGAATCCTGCTCGATCAGCGAGGCCCGTGTCGACCACACGATCGCCATCGACGCTTCGCCATTGAGCAGCACGCTCTGGCTCTCGGCGCCGCCGCCCCAATAGGCGACGACGTTTTCCTTGAAGGCTGATATCTTGTCATGCGCACGCTTCAAGTCGAGCGGGTAGAGCGACGCCGGCGCAATGCCGTCGGCCAGAAGGGCCGCTTCCCAGCTCGACACGCCCCATTTGTAAAGGGAACGCTTGCCGGGGAATTTCTTCACATCGAAGAAATCGGCCATGCCGGTCGGTGCATCCTTGCCGTATTTCTCGGAATCGTAGGCGATGACATAGGAGAAGAAATAGGTCGAGGCGGCATAGTCCCAGCCGAAACCGGGACGCATCTTCTTCTTGTCGACGATATTGTAGTCGATCGGCTCGAGCATGCCTTGCGCGCCGAGCGTGATGGCCGAGAACGGATCGACGTCGACAAGGTCCCAGGTCGGGGCGCCGCTCTTGGACTGCGCGGCGATCGCGCCTTCGGTCGGGCCCGAGCCGTCCATCTTGACGGTGATGCCGGTGTCCTTGGTGAAAGCCTGGCCATAGGCGGCGTCGTAAGCCGTGATCGCGTCGCCGCCCCAATTCACCAGCACCAGTTCCTTCGCCGCCGCGAAGGCTCCGGTCGAGCGCAGCAGCATCGGCGAGCCTGCAAGCACGAGTGCCGCGAGTTGCGTGAACTGGCGGCGCGAGATCTCGCCGCGTCTCGTCCTCTCGGACAGCGTTTCGATGGCCTGTTTCTTGGTGTCGTTCATGTCAGTTCCCCTTTGTTTTCGTTGATTTCAATCCGGAAACCGGTGCGGCGGATCAGGCCGCACCGGCGCTCATTGTCCTCCATCCGGAAGGAGGAAGCCCTTTTCCGCCGGCCATGTCAGCCAGACGGAATTGCCCTTGCTGAGAGCAGCCGCCGCGACCTCGTTGGGCACCGAGACGGTTACCTTGGCACCATGGCGCGTGGTGAGGTCGAGCTTGGTCGCCGCCCCCAGATAGGTCGAGGCGATCGCGGTCGCGGCGATGCCGTTCTCTCCAGCTGCCGCCTCGGGCGCGATCGACATGTGTTCGGGCCGGATCGCCAGGATGGCGTCACCGCGGACTTTCTCGGCCTTGCAGTGCATGCTGACCGCGCGGTCCTCGCAAAGGCCGGTCGAGCCGTGGTCGGCGGGCTTGACCCCCTTCAGCGGCAGCATGTTGATCTCGCCGAGGAACTCGGCGACGAAGCGATTGTCCGGCCGGTCGTAGACCTCGTCCGGCGCCCCGACCTGCAGCAGTTTGCCGTGGTTGAAAATGGCGACGCGCGACGACAGCGCCAGCGCCTCGCTCTGGTCGTGGGTGACGAAGACGAAGGTGGTGCCGGTCTCCTGATGCAGGCGCTTCATCTCGGCCTGCATCTGGCCGCGCAGGCTCTTGTCCAACGCCGAAAACGGCTCGTCGAGGAGGAGCACGCCCGGCTCGAACACCAGCGCGCGGGCAAGGGCGACGCGCTGCTGCTGGCCGCCGGACAGCTGCGACGGCAGTTTCTTCTCGTGGCCGACCAGACCGACGCGCTCGATCATCTCGCCGACGCGCTTCCTGATCTCGGCGGCCGATTTCTTGCGGACCTTGAGCGGGAAAGCGATGTTGGCTTCGACGCTCATATGCGGAAACAGCGCATAACCCTGGAACACCATGCCGGCGGCACGCTGCTCGGCCGGGCGGTCGGTGATGTCGGCGCCGTCGCTGAAAAGCCTGCCCTCGCTCGGCTGCACGAAGCCGGCCAGGATCATCAGGAAGGTGGTCTTGCCGGAGCCGGAGGGGCCAAGCAGGGTCAGGAACTCGCCGCGCCCGATGTCAAGCGTCAGATTGTCCAGTGCACGGAACGAGCCGAAGCTCTTGCCGATCCCGATTGCCTTGATCTCTGCGGCCCGGCCGGGTTGTAGCATCCTGCCTCTATCC
>NZ_RZSJ01000074.1:0-16410 GCF_003998025.1 Mesorhizobium sp. M8A.F.Ca.ET.021.01.1.1 | reverse complement strand
TGCCGGTTCGGCAGGTGCCGGCGGGGCCGGTGGGGGAGGCGCGTTTTCCGTCGATATGGCTGGCGGCGTGTTGGCGATATCGCCTGAGTTGGCAGGCAGTTCAGGCATCGCCGGTGCGGCATCGGCGGGCTTTGCCGGTTCAGCCGGTTTGGCGGCCTCGGCCGGTGCCGGCGCCGCGGGCTTTGCTGGTTCGGCAGGCTTTGCCGGCTCGGCGGCAGGCGCCGCCGCGACCGTCGCCGCGATCTCGGTGATGCGGCCGTCGAGCTTCGGCGTATAGGGCTGGTGGGCGCCTAGATAGTCGGCAACCACCTGTTCGAGACCGGGGCCGTAATCATAGGCATTCTTGGCCTTTTCGGCGAACACCTTGTAGCCGTCGCCGCCCTGGCGGACATAGTTGTTGGTGGCAACCAGATAGTCCTTGTCGGGATTGATCGGCGTCCAGGCGCCGTTTTCCATCACCTCCACCGACTTGACGCGGCCGGCATTGGGCGCGACCGACCTGTCGAAGGAATATTTGAGGCCCGCCACCTGCGGGAAGCGGCCGGCGCCGTCCTCGATCTGGCTGAGCCCGCCTTCGAGCCCGGCGACCAGGTCCTTGCCGGAAATCTGGAAGGTCGCCAGCGTGTTCTGGAACGGCAGCACGGTCAGCACCTCACCCATGGTGACGGTGCCCTTGTCGATCGAGGCGCGCAGGCCGCCACCGTTGGAGATGACGATCTCGACGCCCTGTCCCTTGACGCGGTCGAGGATGGCGTCGGAGACGAGGTTGCCCATCGCGCATTCCTTGGCGCGGCAGTTCTCACGGCTGCCGTCGATCACGTCGGTGGTCTCGGCCACTTCCTTGTTCTTCAAGGCCTCGATCGGCGCGCCCAGCTCCTTGATGCGGGCGAGCACCGCGGGATCGGGCGTGATCGACTTGTCGAGATGGATCGGGTCGCCGCTCGCCGATTTGACGACGCCATTGTCGTCAAACACGACCTTGAACTCGCCGAGATATTTCGAATAGGACGCCGCCTGCACCACAGGCACCTTGTAGCCGCCGGGGTTGTCGACCATCGTCGGGTAGGGTCCAGCCGCCTTCGGGTCGCTGTTGGACAGAAGCGTGTGGCTGTGGCCGCCGACGACGACATCGATGCCGGGAATCTTGGCAATGACGTCGCGCTCCCTGTTATAGCCGATATGGGTCACGGCGATGATCTTGTTGACGCCTTCGCCCTTGAGCTTGTCGACCTCCGCCGTGATCGACTTCACGTCGTCCTCGATGGTGATGTTGGGGCCGGGGGAGGCGAGTTCGGGCGTGTCGTTGGTGACGGCGCCGATGATGCCGATCTTCTGGCCGCCGACCTCGACGACGATCGACGGCTTGACGCGGTCGCCGAGCTTGGACTGGGCGTTGGCCTTGACGTTGGCGCCGAGCACGGGGAACTTGATCATGTCGAGGAACGGCGCCAACGCCGTTTCGCCATCGTCGAATTCATGGTTGCCGAGCGCCATGGCGTCGAACTTCATGTCGTTGAGGAACTCGCCTTCGACCTTGCCCTTGTAGGTGGTGTAGAACAGCGAACCCTGGAAATTGTCGCCGGCGCTGAGCAACAGCACGTTCTGGCCTTGCAGCTTCTGGCGTTCCTGGGCGATCGCGGTGATCAGCCGACCGGCGCCGCCGATGCACTCACCCTTGGTCTCCTCCTCGGCCGAGCAGGTCGACTCATATTTGTTGTTGCCTTCGATGCGGCTGTGCCAGTCATTGATGTGCAGGATGTTCAGTGTGTAGTCGGCAAAGGATACGCCGGCCGACAGGCCAAGCGTCGACGCGGAAAGGGCGGCAATGGCGACAAGCTTCTTCATCTTCGTCTCCCGGCAGGCTGATCCGAGGCGTCTAACGCCCCTACTTGACTGGGATATAACAGCCAGCGTTTCGATCATGTTCCCATCGCGTTCCGGCCGACGCAAGCAGAAATCCAGGTGAGCTTTGCCGGCATAAAAAGAACGGCGGCCAATGGCCGCCGTCCTTGAGCAAGCGGATGTTCGCGGGGTTCAGGTGCGTCGCGTCAGCACGAAATTCTGGCCGCCCGAACTGGTGCAGTTGAGCTGGCTGGTCGACACCAGCAGGCAGTTGAAGCTGACGCCGGTCTGGCGGATCAGCGAGGTGCCGTTGATCTGCACCGAAGTGGCGCCGGTCATCGTGTAGCTGCCATCGGCCAGCTTCTGGCCGGTGTCGGTAGCGACGGTCGTGAACTTGCCGCCGTTGAAGGTCGACAGGCCGGTGCCCTTGGCATCGATCCAGGACCCCTCGACGCCTTTCGGCGTGGTTGCCATCGGCGGCTCGCCGGGGCCGCTGGTGGTACAGGCAGCGAGCATCGAGACAACGGCGCCCGCCACGCCCATAGAAAGAACTTTGCGCGCAATAGTCATATAAAATCCTCTCCAAACGCGTCGGGTCCAAAAATCGGGCCGATTTCTGGAAAGCGCGACGCGAACGTCCAAAGTGCTGGGGTGTGCTTATGCGTCCAACGGGACGCACTCGCCACTCCAGGCCGCATCCCTTCAATCGCCCGATTTCCGGGCGATTGCAAGGCAATGGCATAGGGTCCGCGCGATGCTATCGGACGAGGATGTTGCGGAATTGCCACGGGTCGCTGCGGTCGAGGTCCTCCGGGAAGAGGCCCGGGCGCCTGTCGAGCGGCGTCCAGTCGGTATAATAGCCCTTGACCGGTCCGAGATAGGGCGACTGCACGTCGAGGCAGCGCTTGTAGTCCATCTCGTCGGCCTCGACGATGCCGGCGGCCGGATTTTCCAGCGCCCAGACCATCCCGGCCAGAACCGCCGAGGTGACCTGCATGCCGGTGGCGTTCTGATAGGGGGCCAGCTTGCGCGCCTCGGCGAGCGACAGCTGCGAACCGTACCAGTAGGCATTCTTGTCGTGGCCGTAGAGCAGGACGCCGAGCTCGTCGACACCGTCGACCAGTTCGTTCTCGTCCAGCACATGGTGCACCGGCTGCGGCTTGCCGGCGGCACCGAACATCTCGTCCAGCGACAGCATCGCATCGTTGCAGGGATGGTAGGCGTAGTGGCACGTCGGGCGGTATTGAACCTTGCCCTTCTTGGAGCGCACGGTGAAGAAATCGGCGATCGAGATCGCCTCATTGTGCGTCACCAGCAGGCCATACTGCGGGCCCGGCGTCGGGCACCAGGAGCGCACGCGGGTGTTGGCGCCCGGTTGCTCCAGATAGATCGCGGCCTTGGAACCGTGCTTGTGCTTCTTGCCGTTCTTCGGCATCCAGGTCTCGTGCGTGCCCCAGCCGAGCTCGGCCGGCTGCAATCCTTCGGAGATGAAGCCCTCGACAGACCAGGTGTTCCAGAACACATCCATCGGCTTGGGCTTCTTGGTGCGCTGGGTGTCGCGCTCGGCGATGTGGATGCCCTTGACGCCGGCCTTCTTCATGAGTTTCGCCCAGCCCTCCCGGTCGTCCTGCGCGGGCTCGGAGAATTCCATGCCGAGATCGGTGGCCAAATTGACCAGCGCCTGCTTGACGAACCAGGACACCATGCCGGGGTTGGCGCCGCAGGTGGAGATTGCCGTCGCGCCGCCGGGCTTGTCGTGCTTTTCCTTGATCAGCGCTTCGCGCAGCGCATAGTTGGTGCGGCTGGCATTGTCGGCCTTGGCGTCGAAATAGAAGCCAAGCCAGGGCTCGACGACGGTGTCGATGTAAAGCACGCCGAGCTTGCGGCAGAGCCGCATCAGGTCCACCGAGCCGGTGTCGACCGACAGGTTGACGCAAAAGCCTTGGCCTGCGCCATTCGTCAGAAGCGGCGTCAAAAGCTTCCTGTAGTTCTTCTCGGTTACCGCTTCCTGGACGAAGGCGATGCCGCGCTCGTCGAGCAGCTTGCGATCGGTATCGCGCGGGTCGAGGACCGTCATGCGCGACTTGTCGAACTTGAAATGGCGTTCGATGAGCGGCAACGTTCCGCGTCCGATCGAGCCAAAGCCGATCATCACCACGGGGCCGGTGATCTCACCGTAAACGGGCCAGTTTTCATTCGCCATTTTATCGAGCACTCCTTCAACTGCGTGCAAAGCCGGGCAACTCCGTGCAAAAGCCGAGCAACCCCGTGCAAAAGCCGGGCATTTTCGCCCAACGGCCATGCGCTACATCACAGATCATTGTCATAAACCAGCGAAAAGCGCCAACCCGCGACTACGCGTCCTTGGCCATGTGGTTAAGGACAGCGATCAGCCGATCGCGATCCGATGTCAGGCCCTTGTAGTCGAGCTGGGCGATATCGAGCGCTTCGAGTTGGGCGGCGAAGGACGCCGCCAGCGTCGCCCGGTCCGGGTGCCGCGCCAGCACGGCGAGCGGGTCGAGATGGATGCGGATGGTGAACAGGATATCGCGCGAGGCGGGCAGTTTGCGCAGCGTCTGGCGCTCCACCCGAATGAAGGCGTGCGCCTTGACGTCACCGTCGGGGAAACGTGTCGGCCGGCTGGTGGCGCGGTCGATGCGCTCGACATTGGACAGCGGATGGTAGAGCGCGTCCCCTGACTGGATCGACCAATTGTAACGCTCGACCGCCTGGCCCTGCAGGCCATCGAACATCCGGTTGATGAGGTCGGCCGGCCTTGTGCCCGGGCCGAAGCCCGGCACCGGCTCGTGGATCTGCTGCAGCGGCTTACCGAATTTTTCGGTGAGCGCCCAGGACGAGGGGAAGCACAGCGAACCCGCGGCCAGACGCCAGCCGCTGTCGTCGCGGCGCATGAGGATGAGGTCTTCCTGGACGAGCAGCGAGGCCGCGACCAAGGGCGCGCCGGCGAGGCTGGAAGAGATGGCGGGATGGCTCGTCACGCCCACGACCGCAACGCCCGCGTCGCCGCGCTGGTGGATGTCGGGGAATCTTTCCGGCAGGTAGGCGCCGAGCAATTCGAGCACCTCCTGCTGGGCGGCGCGCGTGCCGCCCTCCTCGACGAAAACCCGCTCGGGGATCTCGGCATAGAGCCGGCGCTTCTCGGCGAGATAGGGTAGCAGGTGACCGTCGACCTCGATCCAGTTCGCGGGGTCGAGCGGCTTCAGCCCGATGGTGAAGAGTTTCGACGAGCCATCATAGGGCGTGTGGGCGGGTAGGGACGTCATGCCTCAGATCAGTCTTGCCGGGATCAGTCCGCGCAGCGAATTGCCGACGAACAGCGCCTTGGCGGATTTCAGGTCATCCAAGCTGTAGATCGCTTCACTGGCGCGGCCTTCATCCAGAAGCACGGCTCGCAATACGCCAGGCAGCAGGCCGCAATCGAGTCGGGGCGTCGCCAGGATGCCGTTGCCGAAATCGGCGAAGACATTGGTGATCGTGCCTTCGCAGATCTCGCCGCGCTCATTGGCGAGCAGCACCTCATCGGCCTGGGTGATGAGATATTCGGAGCGGGCATTGGTGTAGAGCTGCCGCCGGCTGGTTTTGTGGCGCAGCAGCATGTTGCTCGAATCGAGCCTCGTCCGTGCCAGCCGCAGCGTCCACACCTTGTCGGCGGCAAGGGGTTCATACGGTTGCGCAGAGGCGTTGGTCTCGCCATTGCGCGACAGAGCGAGCCGCGTGCGCATGGCGATGGGCGATCGGTTGACCGCGCCGCTCAGGGCCTCGCCGACCTTTTGCGGATCATAGCTGAAGCCCAGCTCCACCGCCGAGCCATAAAGGCGCGCAAGATGGCGATCGAGGCGCAGGAAACCCGAGGCGGGTTCCCAGCGCATGGTCTCGATCAGCTCGAAACCGGCGGTGTCCCCGTCGCGAAGCGGGCTTTGAGCAGACACTCCTGGTACTCCTCTTCCGCGACCGAATCGAAGACGATGCCGCCGCCGACATTGTAGATGGCCTCGCCGCTGGCAAAGAGCGAGATGGTACGGATCGCCACGGAAAAGCGCATCGTGCCGCCGGGTGCGATCCAGCCGATGGCGCCGCAATAGACGTCGCGTGGCGTGCCCTCCAGATCGTGCAGGATCTCCATGGCGCGGATCTTCGGTGCGCCGGTGATCGAGCCGCAGGGAAACAGCGCCGCGAAGATCTGGCGTATGCCGAGGCCGGGCAGCAGCTTGGCCCTGACGTCGCTCACCATCTGGTGGACGGTCGGGTAGGTCTCGATGCGGAACAATTCCGGCACCTCCAGCGTGCCGACCTCGCTGATCAGCGATATGTCGTTGCGCAGCAGGTCGACGATCATCCGGTTTTCGGCCTGGTTCTTCTCGTCGTTACGCAGGAAATTCTTCTGCCGCTCGTCCTCGTCCCTGGTTGCGCCGCGCGGTGCGGTACCTTTCATCGGATGCGTCTCGATCCTCCCCGCCGCATCGATCTCGAAGAACAGTTCGGGCGAGCGCGACAGAACGATGGGATCGCCGAGCGCGACCAGCGCGCCATATTTCACAGGCTGGCGTTCGGTCAGCGCGTCGAAGGCGGCGAGCGGGTCGCCCGACCATTGCGCGTGCACCGGAAAGGTGAGGTTGCCCTGGTAACAATCGCCTTGCCTGATGTGCTGGTGCAGACGCGAGAACCGCTTCTCGTAATCCTCGAACGACCACATCGCCCTTGCATCGAAGATCGGGCCATTGGTGGGCGGGCTTGGCGGCGGCACGGCTTCTTCATCAGGAGCATCGAAGACCCCGAGGCAGACCAGCGGGGCTCGGCGCCGGCCGGGCAGCAGGGGAACGAGTTTCGGCTCGAGCAGGTAACCGGCCTCATAGGAGAAATAGCCGGCCAGCCATTTGCCGGCGTCGTGCGCGGCCTGCGCCGCTTGCAACGCCGCCGGAAAGTCCTTGGCCTGATGCGCGACGATGATATCGGCCGGCCGCTCGAAAACGAGCTGGCGCGCGCTTTCGTCGTTGCGGAAAATTGCGGCGGGCAGGGACATGGGAACCGGGATCGATGTAGCCGACGATCGCTCTATATGGGGGGGCGTGCGCGCGCAATCGAGGGAACGGCACCCTGTCCCTCAAAGCCGACCTTTGCCGGATCGAACCTTGCCGGCAAAAAAGAAAGCGGCGGCGCCCTTGGCGCCGCCGCTCACATGATCCCTGGATCCACCGCTCAGGTGTTGCTGGCGGTTCCGGCTGTCGGAAACTGCTTGGCGAATTCGGCCTCGTTGCCGGCGGCAAGCAGCTTGGCCTGCTCGATCCAGCGTTCGCGCGCGATGCGGCCGTCGAAGTTCATCACGTCCTCGATCCGCTTGATGTCGGCGGATGTCCAGGCGGCGATCTGGGCGAAGGTGGTGACGCCCTGCGCCTTGAGCAGCTTTTCGTTGACCGGGCCAATGCCGATCAGCCGGCGCAGATTGTCGGGCTTGCCCGACGCCGGCTTGGCAGCTGCCGGTGCCGTTTTTTTGGCGGCGGGCGCTGCCTTGGGCGCGGCCGAGGTCTTCGCCGGAGCCTTGGCCGCCGGAGCTTTGGCCGCCGGTGCCTTGGCCGCCGGTGCCGAAGCGGTTGCGGATTTGGCCGCCACGGGCTTCGGCGCCGCTTTTGCCGGCGCGGCCTTCGCCGCGGCTGGCTTGGCTGTCGCCGGAGCGGATTTACCAACGGCAGGCGTCGACATCAGGGCTGCCGGTGGCTGACTTGACGCCTTTGCTCCGCCGGCGCCCGACGAGGCCTGTGCTTCGCGCAGCTGGCGCTCGAGGTCGGAGCGGGTCTTGCCGCATGCATTGAGTTCGCCGGTCAGGCGGTCGCTGTCGGCGCGCAGCTTGTCGCGCTCGCTGCGGGTGCGATCGAGGTCGCCGCGCAGGCTGTCGAGTTCTCCGCGCAGACGCCCCCAGATGAACCAGCCGACCAACACGCCTACCAGGAACGCCAGGACCACGTAGAAAAAAGTGCCCATTGTCTCTCTCCAGTCAGATCCGTCTGCCGCGGGGTCATGACCTTCGGCGAGGGACTACTCGATGATGGTTCCGCTGATACACGGAACAGCCGGCTTCGGTTCGAGCTGTCGGCGATCGGCTTTGCTTGCCCATGGCCAACGGCCTTGTCGCGTTCGCCTGAGCGCACGGCTGGCGGAGACTTTCCCTCGCCGATCCGCATGCGCTCCGGCTGAGCTTAAAGGAAAGCTACCATAGAGCTTGCGGAAAGCTATGGGAAAACGTCCGTGGAGAGTTCTTCAAGAACAAATATTTAAGGCAAGAATAGCGAGGCCCAAACATGCATTCCGGCTAAACTGTTCTTGGCCGGCCAGAGGCGTCTCAATCGTCCAGCGTTTCCAGTTCGTCGATCAGGCCGCTGATCACGCCGAGCCCGATCTGCCAGAAGGCGGGGTCGGTTGCGTCGAGGCCGAATGGCGCCAGAAGCTGCGAATGATGCTTGGTGCCGCCGGCACGCAGCATCTCGAAATACTTGTCCTGAAAGCCGCGCTCGGCATTCTGGTAGACCGCATAGAGCGAGTTCACCAGGCAGTCGCCGAACGCATAGGCATAGACGTAGAAGGGCGAGTGGATGAAATGAGGGATGTAGGTCCAGAATACCTCGTAGCCCTCGCGCAATTTGATCGCCGGTCCCAGGCTTTCGGCCTGAACCTCCAGCCAGAACTGCCCGAGCCTGTCGGATGTCAGTTCGCCGTTGCGGCGCTCGGCATGCACCTTGCGCTCGAATTCATAGAAGGCGATCTGGCGCACCACCGTGTTGATCATGTCCTCGACCTTCTGGGCGAGCATGGCCTTGCGCTCGCGCCGGTCGGTGGTCCGCTCGAGCAGCGAACGGAAGGTCAGCATCTCGCCGAAGACAGATGCCGTCTCCGCCAGCGTCAGCGGCGTCGAGGCCATCAGCGCGCCTTGGCCGGCGGCCAGCACCTGATGCACGCCGTGCCCGAGTTCATGCGCCAGCGTCATCACGTCGCGCGGCTTGCCCATGTAGTTGAGCAGCACATAGGGGTGAGCCGATGGCACGGTCGGGTGGGCAAAGGCGCCGGGTGACTTGCCCGGGCGCACCGGCGCGTCGATCCAGTTGCGGTCGAAAAAGGTGCGCGCGATCTCGGCCATCTCGGGCGAGAAGCGGTGATAGGCCGACAGCACCGTGTTCCTGGCCTCGTCCCAGCCGATCACCGCCTGCGGCGTCTCCGGCAGCGGCGCGTTGCGGTCCCAGTGGCTCATCACCTCCATGCCGAGCCAGCGCGCCTTCATGGCGTAGTAGCGGTGCGACAGGCGCGGATAGGCCTCGCGCACGGCGGTGGCCAGCGCATCGACCACGCCGCGTTCGACGCGATTGGCGAGGTGGCGTGAATCGGCGATGTCCTCGAAGCCCCGCCAGCGATCGGAAATTTCCTTGTCCTTGGCAAGCGTGTTGGTGATCAGCGTGAAGGTGCGCAAGTTCTTGCGGAAGGTGGTGGCTAGCGCCTCCGAGGCGCGCCGGCGGACCTCGCCGTCGGCATCCTGCAGGCGGTTGAGGGCCGGCTCCAGCGTCAGTTCCTCGCCGTCGATATCGAAGCGAAGATCGGTCATCGTCTCGTCGAACAGGCGATTCCAGGCGCCGCGTCCGGTGATCGATTTTTCGTGGAAAAGCTGCTCGACGCGGTCCTCGAGCTGATAGGGCTTGTCCATGCGCAGATCGAGCACCCACGGGCGGTAATGCGCAAAGGCGGGGTCGCTGGCCAGCGCGCCTTCGATCGCCGCATCGTCGATCAGGTTCAGCTCGAGCGCGAAGAACAGCAGATGCGCGCTGGCGTCGGTCATCTTCTCCTGGATGTCGCCATAGAGCTTGGCGCGCTGCGGATCGGCGGTGTTGCCGGCATAGACGAGGCCGGCATAGGAGACGATGCGGCCGATCAGTTCCTCGAGCGTCTCGTAGGCGACCAGCGCCTCGCCCAGTCGGCCGGCACTGCCGCGCCCGGCCTCGGCGGCGAGCGTGCCTTTCCAGCGGGCCTCGAATGCGATGGCGTCGGCGGCCGCTTCGGCAATGTCGCGCTTCAGTTCCGGCGCCTCCATGCCGGCATAAAGGTCGGCGAGATTCCATTCCGGCAGATCGCCAAGCCTGGCCGCGCCCTGACCGGACGCTGGCGCCGCAATCCGCCGATCAAACATCATGCGCATCGACATACCTTCTTTGAATCAACTGGCCTTTTGAATCAACCGGCCTTGTTTGAATCGACTGGCCGCTTTGAATCAAGTGGCCGGAATTAGGGAGCCAGACTCAACGGGAATGGAGAAGCCGGTCAAATCCTAAGGAATTCGTTCACCGGGTTTTTTGAAACCTTATTTAGAACCCTGTGCCAAGATGATCCATGGGGAATTCGGGCGCGGGCAGACCAAGACAGTCATGACAGGTTCCATACTCATAGTCGATGACGATCCCGTGCAGCGCCGGCTGCTCGAGGCGGCGGTGACGCGGTTCGGCCATACCGCGATCGTCGCCGATGGCGGTGCCGCCGGCCTCGAAGTTCTCGACGGGCCTGGCGCCCGCGATGTCTCGGTTGTGATCCTCGACCTTGTCATGCCCGGTCTCGACGGCATCGGCGTGCTGAAGGCGATGCGCGAGCGCGACATCAGCGTGCCGGTCATCGTGCAGACAGCGCAGGGCGGCATCGAAACCGTGGTTTCGGCGATGCGCCACGGCGCTTTCGATTTCGTCGTCAAGCCGGCTTCGCCCGACAGGCTGCAGGCCTCGATCTCCAATGCGCTCAAGGTCGAAGCGATCGAGGGCGAGGTCAAGCGCACGTCGCGCAAACGCGGCGGGCTGCTGACCTTCAGGGACATGATCACCCATAGTCCGGCCATGGACAGGGTGATACGCCTTGGCCAGAAAGCGGCGGCTTCCCACATTCCGATCCTGATCGAGGGCGAATCCGGCGTCGGCAAGGAGCTGGTGGCGCGTGCGATCCAGGGCAGCGGCGACCGCCGCTCGAAACCCTTCGTTACGGTCAATTGCGGCGCCATTCCCGACAATCTGGTGGAATCCATCCTGTTCGGACACGAGAAAGGCTCGTTCACCGGCGCCACCGACAAGCACACCGGCAAATTCGTCGAGGCGCATACGGGCACGCTGTTCCTCGACGAGATCGGCGACCTGCCGCTCGACGTGCAGGTCAAGCTGCTGCGCGCCGTCCAGGAGGGCGAGGTCGATCCGGTCGGCGGCCGCTCGACCGTCAAGGTCGACATCCGGCTGATTTCGGCGACGCACCGCAACCTCCTGCAGCAGGTCAAGGACGGCAAGTTCCGCGAGGACCTGTTCTACCGGCTGAACGTCTACCCGATTTTCGTGCCGCCGTTGCGCGACCGCCGCGACGACATTCCCCATCTGGTCACGCATTTCATGGAAAAGGTGGCGCCGGCCGACCCGCGCCATCGGCTGAAGGGCATTTCGGCGGCGGCGCTTGGCGTGCTGCAAGCCTATGACTGGCCCGGCAACATCCGGCAGCTCGAAAACGCCGTCTTCCGCGCCTCGGTGCTGTGCGAAGGCGATGTGTTGAGCGCGGATGACTTTCCGCAGATCCGGGCGCAGGTGGAAGGCACCGTCAAACTCGAAGCGGACGACACGTTAGAAGCAAGCGGGGCTGCCCCCGCGCTGGCGCCGCGCGATGAAGACGTTGTCCCCGACGAGGCCGCTCCGGCACCTGTGCATCCGGCCGGGGCGCAGCCCCGCTTCGGCACGCTGCGGGCGCTCGACGAGCGCGGCAATGTGCGTGCGCTGGCCGATGTCGAACTCGAAATGATCAAGCTCGCCATCGATCACTACAACGGCCAGATGAGCGAGGTCGCCCGCCGGCTCGGCATCGGCCGCTCGACGCTTTACCGCAAGCTCAAGGAATACGGCATCGACCCGGAAACCGGCCGCGTCGACAGGCTTGCTTCCTGAACCGCAAGGCCGGGACCAGTTTCCCTCGTCATTATAGGGGCTGACAGAGTGCCTTCCCCGGACTATGGCGAGTCGGAGGCGGCACTCGATGGGGTGTTGTTCACGCATTGAGGCCAATGGTAACAGATCGTGTTCGGCCAAAGCCGGAATCCTGATCTAAACCAGCGGTTTACCAAGAAACCGTGCGGACAATTTTTGACGGGATATCGCCACGGTGTTACCGCATTTTGGCTTCAATAAGCGATGATTAACCATTAGGATCGATATTCGGATGTGAAAACGACACGTCCGTTTGGGCAAATCCGGGGACAAACGGCAGCCTGCAAGGCCTTTTGATTTGAACAGAATCGAACGACTCACAAACGGGCGGCACTATCATTTGAGCGTCTGGCCGAGATGGTTGGCGGCGGTGATTGTCGCATTTGGTTTTGTTGCCGCGGCCGCCACGGGCGCCCAGGCCGAAGTTCGTTCGCTGAAGCTCTACCACCTCCACACGCACGAGAAGGCCGAGATCGTCTACAAGCGCAATGGCCGCTACGTTCCCGAGGGCCTGAGGAAGATCAACATCATCCTGCGCGATTGGCGCCGCAACGAGCCGACCAAGATGGACCCGCGTCTGCTGGATCTGGTCTGGGAGGCGTATCGCGAAAGCGGCGCCACCGACTATATCCAGGTCGTCTGCGGCTACCGTTCGCCGTCGACCAATTCGATGCTGCGCAGCCGCAGCCGTGGTGTCGCCGAGAAGAGCCAGCATATGCTCGGCAAGGCGATGGATTTCTATATTCCCGGCGTGCCGCTGAAGAAGCTGCGCAACATCGGCCTCAAGATGCAGGGCGGCGGCGTCGGCTATTACCCGACCTCCGGGTCGCCATTCGTCCACATGGATGTCGGCAATGTGCGCCACTGGCCCGGCATCAGCCGCCAGGAACTGGTCAGCCTGTTCCCCAATGGCAAGACGCTGCATGTGCCGAGCGACGGCCGGCCGCTGCCCGGCTATGAACAGGCGCTCGCCTCCTACAAGTCGCGCAAGGGTTCCGGCACACCGAATATCGAAATGGCCAGCGCTGGCGGCAGCGGCAAGAAATCCGGCGGATTCCTCGCGGCCTTCTTCGGCGGCGGTGGCGCCGACGAGGCCGACGACAGTGCCGACGTGGAGACCGCCTCGGCCGCGCCTGCGCCCAAGGCTGGAAATCTGAAGCCGGCCGCGACCGCCAAGAGCAGCGACCTGCCCGGTATCGCCATCGTCGCCCCCGAGAATGCCCAGCGCGCCGAGATTCCGCAGGTTGCCGACGAGCAGGCTCCGGAACCGGAGAAGAACACGCCGGAGACGATTATCGCGGCGCTGCCGGCCAAGGAAATCCCGCTGCCCGATTTCGCGCCGCGGCCGAAGGCCGATGTGGGCGCACAGCCACCTGAGAATGTTCCCTTCGCCATGGCGGACGCCACGGCCACCACCGAACAGGCAGTGGCGACCGCGCAGGCACCGGCGAACATGCCTTTCGGCAAGTCCGATCCGGCAGCGATCGCGGAAGCCGCGGCTGCCGATCCAGCGCAGGTTGCCCTCAACAACATCCCACTGCCGACATGGCGCCCCGAGCGCTCGCTGCCGGCCGATCTCGCACCGCCGCCCAGCAAGGATGTGCTGATGGCGCTGGCCGAAACGGCTGACCAGGGCAAGACCGCGACGGACGCCTTCTCCGTGGTGCCGACAGCGCGTCCCGAGCCGACCAAGCCGGATGCCGTCAAGGCCGTGCTCGACGAGGCCAACGCCCAGGTCGGCACCGCCGACGAATATCAGGTGGCCTCGTTGTCCGAAGAACCGCGTTCGGCGTTCAACGATCCGTCTGGTGTCGATGCGGCGTCGCCGCGCCAGGCTGTTGCCGCCCGACCTGCCGGTTCCGACCCGGCCGCCGCGATCGGCGCCGGCGTGAAGACGACCCGCAAGGAAGCCAGGGCCACCGCCCGCGATCAGAAGCCTGGCCCCAGGGCCGTGGTTGTGGCCGCGGCGCCGCAGGCCGCCCGCTGGGCGCTGACCAGCGGCGAGAACGTCGCCACCGTTTCGAGCGCGACGACCGCGCCGGGCTACGCCTACAGCATCGTGCATACGCCGCCGAGCGAGGTCTATACGGCCGGCTTCCAGCCGAGCAACCAGATGGCCGACGCCAGCCGCTTTACCGGCAATGCCGTCAAGTTCATGTCGGTCGCGCGCTTCCAGACGAAGTAGCGAACAGGCCACAATATTGCCGAAGCCGCGCCGGGCAACCCGCGCGGCTTTTTGCTAGGCACGACACGCGCGGCGCCTTGATCCTGCAGGATCGGCTGAACTTCTCGTGAAGCCGGAACAGCCCAGCCGTTTCCGGGTTGAGGTGGGTCCGTTCCAACCTGGGGATCTTCATGAAAAAAATTCTACTGGCGTCAGTTCTGGCACTGGCGGCGGCATTGGCCGCGCTCGCTCCGTCACAGGCGGAGACAGTTGTCGTCAGGCCGACAATCATATGCACATGAAGAAGCACTGCCGGACCAGGATGGTGACGCACTGGCGGCATCATCGCAAGGTGACCGAGACGGTCAAGGTCTGCAACTAACCGCGTCTAGAGCGGCCCTGAGTTTTGATAGAATCTCTGACCCGCTCTAACTTTTTGTTTTTACGCAATTCCCAAGGGGAAGCGCTACGCGCTTCTCCCGGGAAAACGGCTACGCACTTTTCCTGGAATTGCTCCAGCCAGTCAAAGAGCCCGGTCGACGCGAGTCATCCGGGTTTTTTCGTGCCGTCCGGAAAGGCTATTTCGCGAGTTTGCTGGCAGCGCGTGCGAGAGCTTCGATCTCGTCCCACTTGCCGGCCTTGACCATGTCGTCGGGCGCCACCCACGAACCGCCGACGCAGATGACATTGGACAGGCTGAGATAGTCGGCCGCGTTCTTGCCGGTGATGCCGCCGGTCGGGCAGAATTTGACGTCGGCCAGCGGCGAGGCAAAAGCCTTGAGCGAAGCGATGCCGCCGGACTGTTCGGCCGGGAAGAATTTCAGGAAGCGCAGGCCAGCTTCGCGCGCCGCCATGATCTCGCCCGGCGTGATGGCGCCGGGCAGCAACGGAACCTGGCTGTCGGCGGCGGCCGCCAGAAGCTCGCGGGTGATGCCTGGGCTGACGATGAAGCGCGAACCGGCACCGGCCGCCTCGTCGAACTGCTTGCTGTCCAGAATGGTGCCGGCGCCGACTATGGCTTCCTCGACCTCGCCCGCCACGCGACGGATCGCTTCGAGCGCATCCGCGGTCCTGAGCGTGATCTCGATCGCCGGCAAGCCGCCACGCGCCAGAGCACGGGCCAGCGGCACCGCATCCGCCACATTGGCGATCTTCAACACCGGAATGACCGGCTGGCCATTGAGGAGCGACAGGAGTTTCTCGGTCTTGCTGGGCATCTGTCTTTCCTTGTCGAGGGCCGCATCGAGGCGAATTTCAACCGATTAGCAGACGGGTATTGCCCTGTCCACGGAACCGGTCGCGGCGCGATGTCACGCGTTGCCGCCGAGCTTAGAGGTTCTTTCCCGACAAGGCCATGACAGGCGGCCCGAACCCGTTTCACCTTGAATCGGCTTCCGCGAGCGTCTAGTTGCTCTGGCAATGACAACACTGCCCGCGCCATCCCAGCCAGTCCGCGTCGCCGCGCTCTACCGCTTTGCCCGGCTCGACGCTTTCGAGGCGTTGCGCGCGCCGCTTGCGGCCTTCTGCTGCGGACGCGGCATCAAGGGCACGCTGCTCCTGGCGCATGAGGGCATCAACGGTACCGTCGCCGGCAGCGATGAAGCGATCGCCGCGCTGATCGAGCACATCGAAACGATCGACGGCCTGTCGGGCCTCGAGGTCAAGTTCAGCAGCGCCGCGGCCATGCCGTTCCACCGCATGAAGGTGCGGCTGAAGCGCGAGATCGTCACCATGGGTGTCGAGACCATCGACCCGGCGACAAGCGCGGGCACCTATGTGGAGCCGGGCGACTGGAATGCGCTGATCTCGCAGCCCGACACGATCGTCATCGATACGCGCAACGCCTATGAAGTCTCGATCGGCACCTTCAAGGGCGCCGTCGATCCGGCGACGGCGAGCTTCCGCGAATTTCCGGCTTGGGTGGAAGCGCACCGGGCGGATCTCGCAGGCCGCAAGGTGGCGATGTTTTGCACCGGCGGCATACGCTGCGAAAAGGCGACCGCCTATGTGAAGTCGCTCGGCTTCGAGGATGTGTTCCATCTCAAGGGCGGCATCCTCAAATATCTCGAGCAGGTGCCGGCGGAACAGAGCCTGTGGCAGGGCGAATGCTTCGTCTTCGACGAGCGGGTTTCGGTGTCGCACGGCCTCGCGGAGGGCGGTGCTGAATTGTGCCGCGCTTGCCGCCATCCGCTGACGGAGAGCGACCTGATGTCGCCGAAACATGCCGCCGGGGTTTCGTGCCCGCACTGCTTCGATGCCCGCTCGGATGAAGACCGCAAGCGTTACGCGGAGCGCCAGCGGCAGGTCGAGCTCGCGCAAGCCCGGGGCAGGGGACCGCACATCGGATCCTGATGAGGGGCCGGGCCGGGCAAAGCGGCCACCTGTCATTGCAATGTCAAGCTTCGGGAC
>NZ_RZSJ01000749.1:0-2482 GCF_003998025.1 Mesorhizobium sp. M8A.F.Ca.ET.021.01.1.1 | reverse complement strand
GCTCCATGCCGGGTGCGATTTCACCGATGTTGGGGAAGCGGCCGAGCAGTTCGTCGCTCGAGACCTTGCGCAGATAGGCGACCGAGCCTTCGCCGAGATGGGCGAACTCGCCGCTGGTCATGGTGATGATTTCGTCAGTTCTGGTCATTTCAAGCCTCCTTGGCGCGAGGACGCCGCTCAAGGCCATCCCGCATGAGAGCCATCAGTGAAGATCAGTCTTTCACCGATATATTTATTTTCCGTACCAGCCGTTCGGACTCCGGCCGATCGAGGTCGATCGACAAAAGGCCGTTCTTCAGTTCCGCCGCGATCACCCGCATGCCGTCGGCCAGCACGAAACAGCGCTGGAACTGGCGCGCGGCAATGCCGCGATGAAGGAATTCGCGCTCGGTGTCGTCGGTTTGACGGCCGCGCACGACCAGCTGGTTTTCCTCCGTTGTCACATCGAGATCGCTTTCGGCGAAACCGGCGACGGCGAGTGTAATGCGCAGCCTTTCGGCCTTGCCGTCGGCACCGCTGAGGCGCTCGATATTATAGGGAGGGTAGCTGTCGCCGGACTTCGCCAGGCGCTCCAGCGTCTTTTCCATGGCGTCGAAACCCAGGAGAAGCGGGCTGGAGAAAGGCGTCATTCGGCTCATGTTACACTGTCCTCTCAAGAGCGACATAAACTGGAAAAACCCGGATGGCATTTTTCCCGATGGTCTTGATATGGTCCGCCCCGCGGCCAAGTTCAAGCCACCAAAAGACCCGCCCAAAAAGACCAGGTCGTGGACTCACAGGAATAATCGCCATGGCGCTTGAAACGACGCGCGGATGCAACGAGAAGCGCGCAGGCCGGGACCGTTCCCCGTCAAGCGGCTCGGCAGCTTGCAGCCGGTTGGCGTCTTTCGGGCGCACGATCGGCCCGGTGAGCTGATGGCCCGCTAAACAAGGAATTCAAATGCCCCAACCACGCAAGATCATCATCGACACCGATCCCGGCCAGGATGATGCCGTCGCCATTCTGCTGGCGCTCGGCAGTAGCGAACTGGACATCGTCGGCGTCACCGCCGTTGCCGGCAACGTCCCGCTGAAACTGACCGAAAAGAACGCCCGCAAGATCTGCGAACTGGCCGGTCGGCCGGACGTCAAGGTCTATGCCGGCGCCATCCGTCCGTTGGCGCGCGAATTGGTCACCGCCGAGGAAGTGCATGGCAAGACCGGCCTCAACGGGCCGCAGCTGCCCGAACCGACGATGCAACTGCAGGCGCAGTATGCCGTCGATTTCATCGTCGAGACGCTGATGCGGGAAGAGAGCGGCACCATCACGCTCTGCCCGCTCGGGCCGCTCACCAACATAGCGCTGGCATTGATCCGCGAACCGCGCATCGCACCGCGCATCAAGGAAATCGTGCTTATGGGCGGCGGCTTCTTCGAGGGCGGCAACGTTACGCCCGCGGCCGAATTCAACATCTATGTCGATCCGCAGGCCGCCGACCTGGTGTTCAAGTCCGGCATCCCGATCGTGATGATGCCGCTCGACGTCACCCACAAGGCGCTGACCACCACCAAGCGCATACAGGCTTTTCGCGCACTGGGCACCAAGGTCGGCACCGCGACCGCCGAGATGCTGGAGTTCTTCGAACGCTACGACGAGGGCAAATACGGCACTGACGGCGGGCCGCTGCACGACCCCTGCGTCATCGCCTATCTCTTGAAGCCGGAGCTGTTCAAGGGCCGCCACTGCAACGTCAGCGTGGAGACCGCCTCAGAACTGACCATGGGCATGACCGTGGTCGACTGGTGGGGTGTCACCAAGCGGGAAAAGAACGCCATGGTCATGCGCGACATCGACCATGATGGGTTTTTCGCGCTGCTGGTGGAGAGGTTGGGGCGGCTTTAGATTGAGCAGTCTGACCTGATAGTTCATGGCGTGTCGGCACACGACGAACAGCCCCTCAATCGGCAAACCGGTAGAAGACGGAGCCATTGTCGCGGGTAACGCGCTCAATTTTGACACGGGAGCCAATCAGGCGGGGTCGATCGTCGTCAACGAAAACCAGAGCGTTGTTCTCCAGGAACAATCCATATTGAGACGTGCTGGTCCAGTGCCAGTAAACGCCTTCGATCGTCGCGTTGATCGGGTCAACTGATCGAATCGGCGTTGCGTCATTCTCCCACTCATTCTGGGCCAATATGAACATTATCGCAAAAAAACCGGAGAAGAAGACCACGCTTGGCGCGTTCCTCTTCAAACTCTCATAAGTCGACGGTGAAAACATGAATCCCTCAATGTCGATTCATGTGGTAGCTGGAAAGTAGACTTTCAATCAGCCGCCGACGCAGCTTTAACGCGGCGCCGGCCTCGGCTGCCGTTACTTCGACCTTGAAAACGCCAGCCACAGGCCGCCGCCGACCATGAAGCTGCCGCTGATCCTCGACAGGAGCTTGATGCGGCTGGCCGAGAGCATGCGCCCGGCGCGGCCGGCGGCCAGCGCATAGG
>NZ_RZSJ01000748.1:0-2505 GCF_003998025.1 Mesorhizobium sp. M8A.F.Ca.ET.021.01.1.1 | reverse complement strand
GGTGATGGCCGGCCCGCCGGTCCAGCAGTTCCGCGACAATCTCGGAAATATGCGGCAGCCCTTCCAGCGTCAGATGCGGATTACTCTGTGAGGGGCGGGACCGGTCCGGCAGCGCCACCAGTGCATCGGCAAACCGCTGGGAGTCCTTGGCTTCCTCCGGCAAAAGCATCTCGATGAGGCCGAGTTCGGCTGCGCGCCGAGCGCGGATCAGCTGTTCCTGGCGGGGCTCTATGCGCGGCACGATCAGCGCCGGCTTATCGAAAGACAGTATCTCGCAATAGGTGTTGTAACCACCCATCGCCACTACCGCCTTGGCGCCGGCAATCAGGTCTTCCATGCGATTGTCGAACTCGATGATCTTGATGTAGGGGATCTTGGACCCCCTCCTGAGCAGCTTGTTGCGCTTGCGCGCCGGCATGTAAGGCCCGAGCACGATCAGCGCCCTGTGCTGCAACTGCGGATCCTGATGATAGGCATCGATGACGTCGTGGATCAATTCGGCACCGTCGCCGCCGCCACCGGTGGTAACGAGGATATAGTCGCCCTCGGGCCGGTGGCCAGGCAACTCGTTCCGCTGCAGGCTCCGTTGCAGGAAGCCGACGAACCTCATCTTTGCCCTGACAGCCGGCGGCACATCCAAGCCGGTCAACGGATCGTAGAAATCCGGCGGGCCATAGGCCCAGACCTTGTCGTAGAACAGGCCTATCTTGCGCATCACATCCCTGCGCGCCCACTCTGCCTCGAGCAGGTGCGGCGCATCCATCACCTCGCGCAGGCCAAGCACCAGCGTGGTGCCCCGCGTCTTGAGGTAGGACAGCGTATCCTCAATCTCACCGCGCAGGCCGAGCGGTTCCTTGTCGACGATGAAGATATCCGGCCGGAAGGTCTCGGCCGTATGGCGGATGATCGACTGGCGCATCCTGAGCGTCTCATGCAGGTCGATATCCTTTTCCAGCGAGGTGTATTCGCCGTTGCGCAACTTGATGACGCTGGGGATCTTCACGAAGTCGACACGGGCCCGGTAGTCGAAGGCGCCAGCGATGGTCGCACCCGAAATGATAAGCACCTGAAGTCCGCGGAAATCCTCGACCAGCGAATGCGCGATAGTCCGGCAGCGCTGCAAGTGGCCGAGCCCGAACGTGTCGTGGCTGTACATGAGAATTCGAGCGTTTTCTGCGTGCTGGGTCATTGTTGAACGTCTCTTAGAATTCTCGCCTTGAGGACCGTGAGCGGCGCGCCGGCTTCGAAAGCATCCTGGTTCTGAAAAATGAGGCCGCCATTTTCGATCTGTATTGCTTCCGTGGTGTGCCTGTCAGGCAGGCTTTCCGATTGCCTGAGTCCGAAACTTGTTGGATGACGAATATCGCCTCGGCGGGAGCGGGCCGAGACGCCCTGTTGGTGTCTGGATCGAAGGGGAACGTGGTATCCAAAAGATCGGCAGAAATCATCCCTCTTGATTCCAAAAAGTTCCGGTGTCTCCGAACTCCATTGATTTCGGAGCGGTGAAGGCGAATTATCCTGCCCATATAGCCAATTGATCGGTCGCCGGAAGTCGCACGGCCCATTTTGTTGTAGAACTCATTTCGCGCGCCATTGCTCTCGGTCTTGGGGACCAAAGGTGCTGCCCATCAATCTCTTGACGGGCGGTCTGATTGTCATTCATCGACCAGAACTGAGCCATTTGTCGCCTAGGCTAGCTGGAATTTCAGCAAGAATCGAGTGGATGCCGTCGCTCACAACGCAGCGCCCGCGGGAGGGCGTGTGCAAGACCAGGTGCTTGTGGATCGCCATGGCCTCCAATTCTCTCTTGGGCTGGCAGTTCGATGACCCGGCGCTGGCTGCCCTCGAGGACCGGGTCCGTGATCCGCGCGTCTATGCGAACTTGGGCGCGAGGTGGGCGGCTGGCGTTGCGCCATAAACAAAAAATACAGCTGGATCAATAGCTTGGCTGTTCTGGAAACAATCGGCTGGGCATCATTCCCGTTTCGCGGTCCGCCTATGCCTGCCACTTTTAGGCTGTCTCGGAACCATACGGAACGGCACGGAAAGATTTCCGATTTTGGCTCACGAAAACCTCAGTAAAATCAACATTCCGGATACATATACCGGCCCCAAGGCTGCCGGCTTTTTTGCGCCAAGCACCGTCACGGCGGTCCGATCAGGCCGTCTCGCGCACGAAATGGGTGGGCGAAACGGCATTCATGGGTAGACGGACCGGAACAAAATCAACGCCGCGTACCGCGCTGGGAATCTCATCCGACATCGGTTCGCGTCCAACCGGTCGTCGCGCCGGATCGGCGACGGGAACCGCCGAAAGCAGTTTGCGCGTATAAGGGTGTTGAGGATTGCCGAAGACCGATCGGCGGTCGCCGATCTCGACGATCTCGCCCAGGTACATGACGGCAACGCGATGCGCGATGCGCTCGACCACGGCCATGTCATGGCTGATGAACAGGATGGCGATGCCCATCTCGCGCTGCAGGTCCATCAACAGGTTGATGACCT
>NZ_RZSJ01000747.1:0-2508 GCF_003998025.1 Mesorhizobium sp. M8A.F.Ca.ET.021.01.1.1 | reverse complement strand
TCTACGACATTGCCGGCCTTGGCGCGCTGTCCGGCGCCATCCTGTGGTACCGGCTGCCACGCGGCATCATCGGCGACAGGCTGCCGCTGAAGCGCCGCCTGGCGGCGGCGATGCGTCCCGGCGTGATGCCGATCCTGGTGACGACGGCGCTTGCCCTCATCGGCGCGTTCACCGTGTTCAGCTTCATCGCGCCGCTAGCCATCGCAGCCGCCGGGCTGTCGCCGATCGCGCTGCCGGGCATGCTGCTCGCCTTCGGCGCCGGCGCCGTCATCGGCAACATTGCCGGCGGCCAGGCCGCCGATCGTTTCGGCGCGACGCGTACCGTCGCCTGGTCGCTGGCGCTCTCCGCGGCCATGCTCGTCACCTTTTCGCTGATCCCGACCTTCCTGCCGCATCACCTCGCCGGGCCGGCGCTGATGGGCATGATGGTGCCGTGGGGCATCGTCGGCTGGGCCTTCCCGCCGGCACAGGCGAGCCGCATCATCAAGCTCGCGCCGGACGCGGCGCCGATCGTGCTGTCGCTCAATGCCTCGGCGCTCTATCTCGGCGTGGCGCTGGGTGCTGTGGTGGGCGGCGCGGTGCTGCGTTACGGCGCGCCGGCCGATCTCGGCCTGATCGCCGCGGCCTTCCCGGTCATCGGGCTCGGCATCGTGCTGGCCGGGCGGGTGTTTGCCAGACCGGTGGCGATGCCGGCGGAATAAGACTGACCCCGAGGCTTGCACCCCTGTTTTTTACGCGGCCGCTTCTTCAGCTGGAAGGAGTGGCCGCGGGCAGTTCCAGGTTCAACGCGGCCACTTCATCGAGCGTGGCCCGCAGTTTCGCGGCCTGCTCGGCGCCGATCATGGCCTCGAATTGCCGCTGGGCAACGCTCCATAGCTTGATCGCCTCGTCGAGCTTGGCCTGGCCGGTCGGCGTCAGCCGCACGCGCTTGACGCGGCGATCGTCCTTGTCGGCGAAGGTTTCGACATAGCCGTCGCGAACCAGAGGCTTCAACGTGTGGCCGAGTGCCGAGAGATCCATGATCAACGCCTCGGCAATGGCCCCCATCGCCGGCTCGCCGCCGACACTGATCTGGAAGAGCAGGCCAAACTGCGTGCCCTTCAAGCCGGAAGGCGCCAGCGCGTCGTCGTAGAAGCGGCCGAGCCTGCGCGCGGTGCGCCGCAAGGTGGCATTGTTGCACTGGCTGAAGCCCGGCTGCTGAACGTCGGTCATGTCAACTCCTTGCCGGAGCATTCCGGCGAAACCGCTGGGCGCTTTTGCTGGAATTGCTCTGGCAGGGGCGCTGGCCCTGTCGCAGAAATAGTTTTCGTGGCCGCCGTTGACAAGATAGTGGCATATACCTATTTCGCCGAAAGTGGTATATGCCACTAATTGATAACAGGACAATGGGCTCGACCGCCGGCGGGTTCGTCGAAGCCGAACGAGAGCCAACAGAAGGAACGTGACAATGAGCAAGAACGACAACAAGGGGACAGCCGTGGTAACAGGCGCTTCCTCGGGCATCGGCGCCGTCTATGCCGACCGGCTGGCGGGGCAGGGCTATGATTTGGTGCTGGTGGCGCGCCGCGCCGATCGGCTCGGGGAATTGGCCGAGAAGCTGCGCCATGCCTATAGCCGCAAGGTCAGCGTGATCGCGGCCGACCTGTCCGACGACGACGATGTGCGCCGCGTCGAGAAGGCGATATCAGCCGACGAGAGTGTGACGCTGCTGGTCAACAATGCCGGCCTTGGCGGTCAGGCAGTGGTGGCAACCGCCGACGCGGATGCCGCCGAGCGCATGATCAAGGTCAATGTCGTGGCGCTGACCCGGCTGACCCGTGCAGTGCTGCCGGGGCTTTTGGCGCGCAACCGTGGCGGGATCGTCAACATCGCCTCGGTACTGGCTTTCGACACCTCGTTCGGGGGCATCTACAGCGGCACCAAGGCCTATGTCGTCAACTTCACCGAAGCGCTGCATCGCGAGGTCGCGGGCACCGGGGTGACGGCACAGGCGGTGCTGCCGGGCGCGACCCGGACCGATTTCTGGGAGCTTTCCGGCAGCGATATCGACCAGCTTCCGAAGGAAATCATCATGACCGCCGACGATATGGTCGATGCCGCCCTTGTCGGCCTGGCGCGGGGCGAAGCCGTCACCGTGCCGGCGCTTGCCGATACGGGAAAGCTGGATACGTTCCTCGGCGCCCGGCAGGCCTTCTATGGCAGCTTGCACGCCGACAAGCCGGCAGCCCGCTACGCGGCTTGAGGCCACTTCGGTCTGGGACTCTGGCGCTTGTGCACATCTTCCGCGACTAGCGTGGCCGATCGGCCCCCGTGGCTTGATTGCCACGTGGTTCCCCCAATCCGTCGCGGCTTCGCCGCGCCACCTTTCCCCCCTCCGGAGGGAAAGGAAGGGAGCGCTACTGGGCGAGCATTGACGGCAAAAAGCCTGGCGCTTTTCCTCTCCCTCGTCGATCGGGGGAGAGCGACTATCTGGGGTGTCAAGTTGCATTTGCGAATTCGCTTCTCGCG
>NZ_RZSJ01000746.1:0-2509 GCF_003998025.1 Mesorhizobium sp. M8A.F.Ca.ET.021.01.1.1 | reverse complement strand
ATGCGACATGGTCTGCACGGTCGGCGGCTACGCCTCCGACATGTCGCGCAACTTCACCTTCGGCCCGCCCTCGGCGGACCAGGCGGAGCTGCACGCCATTGCCGAGCGCGCCTTCGAGGATGGCCTGGCCGAGCTTGTCCCCGGAAACACGCTCGCCCATGTGCATCGCGTCGCCACCGACAGCCTGGCCCGGCAAGGCCTGCGCTCCTACCGCCGCGGCCATTTCGGCCACGGCGTCGGCCAGTCGGTTTTTTCCGAACAATGGCCGTTCATCGCGGCCGGCAGCGATGTCGTGATCGAGCCAGGCATGGTGCTGGCCTTCGAGATCCCGCTCTACATCGACGGCCTCGCCAGTTTCAACCTCGAGGACCAGTTCCTGATCACGCCGGATGGACCGGTCGCCATGAACCGGCTGCCGAGGCGGCTGGAGGTGATTGGGTAGCGGTCCCTATCGCCGTTGGCACTCTACGGCGCCCCCCTCTGCCCTGCCGGGCATCTCCCCCACGAGGGGGGAGATCGACTGTCGTAGCCGCCGTCGCCAATCTTCAACATGGCAAGAAGAGGAGCCGGCGCCGAAGCCGCCAATCTCCCCACCCGTGGGGGAGATGGCCGGCAGGCCAGAGGGGGGGCGCCGTAGAGCGCGAACGCCGATGCTTAGGCCCTTGGCTGCTAAGCACTCACCGGCGGCCGCCTGTCCCTCCAAGGCATTTCCTCTTCGAGCTGCGCCGACGCCGCCAGCACTGTCGCCTCGTCGCCGTAGCGGCCGACCAGCTGCACGCCGATCGGCACGCCGCCTTTCGACCAGCCGAGCGGCAGCGAGATCGCTGGCTGGCCTGAAATGTTGAACGGGAAGGCAAAGACGGCGTCCGTCCATTTGGCGTTGTAGCGGTCGATGTCCGTCTCCGACATGTCGTAATAGCCGAACGGGCGCGGCAATTGCGTCAAGGTGGGCGTGACGAAAAGATCATAGCCATTGAGGTCGCCGACAATGGCGCGGCCGACCTGCCTGAGCCGCTCCACATCGCGGATGTGCCTGATGCCGCTTGTGGCGCGGCCGCGCTCGATGATCGCCCAGGTCACCGCCTCGACATCGCCAGGCGTTACCGGCCGGCCGATCACCGTTTCGAGATAGTCGAAGGTCGCCGCCGTCTGCACGCAGGTCATGTTGGTGTAGGTCGTCCACACGCCGTTGGCATCGAGCGGCATGTCGTGCTCCTCGACGTCATGGCCAAGCCGCTCGAGCGTCGCCACGGTCGCCAGCACCGCAGCCTTCACCTCCGGATCGATGGCCGTGCCGTTGGGCGGCGTGACGGTGAAGCCGATGCGCAATCTTTTCGGCGCGCTCGCCGACAGGCTGAGCGAGGACGCATCCGGCACCGGCGGCGTGTAGGGGTCGCCGGGCAGCGCGCCGGCGACGGCGTCGAGATAGGCCGCCGTGTCGCGCACCGTGCGCGAGCAGCAGAGAAAATAGGCGCCGCCATACCAATAGTCGCCGAATGGCGCGAGGCTGACGCGGCCACGCGACGGCTTCAGGCCCACAATGCCACAACAGGAGGCGGGAATGCGGATCGAGCCGGCGCCGTCGCTTGCTTCCGCGATCGGCACCATGCGCGAGGCGATGGCCGCCGCCGCACCGCCGCTCGATCCACCGGGCGTGATGCCTTCCTTCCACGGGTTCTTCGTCGTGCCGTAGAGTTTTGGCTCCGTCGTGATCGACCAGCCGTTTTCGGGCGCGTTCGACTTGCCGACCAGCACCAGTCCCGCCGCCTTCATGCGGCGAACGACTTCGGTGTCGAAGTCGGCGACGACGTCTTTCAGATAGAGGCAGGAATTGGTGTTCGGCGCGCCTGTCCAGGACGAGGCCAGTTCCTTGAGCAGGAATGGTACGCCGGCAAAGGGAGCCGATTTGTCGACTGTGCGCGCCTGCGCGCGCGCCATGTCGTAGAGGCGGTGGATGACCGCGTTGAGCGACGGATTCAACCGCTCGACCAGCGTGATCGCCGCCTCGACCAGCTCCGCCGGCGAAACCTGGCCGCCACGCACCAGCGCGGCCAGGTCAAGCGCGTCTGAGTCAGCGTAGGTTTTCAACAGACTGTCGGTGATCATGTCTCCCTCCCAATTCTCGATGCCAATTGCCGACGTTGGCACTGCCCCTCATCCGCCTGCCGGCACCTTCTCCCCGTATAGTGACGGGGAGAAGGGGGCTGTCGCGATCGTCGGCGCTCCTTCTGCAACGCTGGTGATTGGCGAAATCATCAGCGACCGCGTCTTTCTCCCCG
Source organism: Mesorhizobium sp. M8A.F.Ca.ET.021.01.1.1 (assembly GCF_003998025.1). Taxonomy (NCBI): domain Bacteria; kingdom Pseudomonadati; phylum Pseudomonadota; class Alphaproteobacteria; order Hyphomicrobiales; family Phyllobacteriaceae; genus Mesorhizobium; species Mesorhizobium sp. M8A.F.Ca.ET.021.01.1.1. The sequence continues at coordinate 230 of NZ_RZSJ01000746.1, read as the reverse complement.
TCACTATACGGGGAGAAATGCCCGGCAGGGCAATGAGGGGCTGCGCGAACCTGAAACGATTGTCCTGTGGAGGCTCCAATCTTTGCCCTGGAAGATCAGGCCGCGCCGGCGCCTCCTCCAGCGCCAGCGGCCGGATTGCATCAGCCCAGTTCCACCGTCCGCCCCAGCTCGATGCTCTGTTCGGCCGCGAGCACGATGCGCAGGCTGTTGACCGCCGCGTCCATCTGCTC
>NZ_RZSJ01000745.1:0-2529 GCF_003998025.1 Mesorhizobium sp. M8A.F.Ca.ET.021.01.1.1 | reverse complement strand
CTGCTAGTCTTAATTCGCCTAGAGCCTGTTCTCCGATAGCTTTGCCCTCAACCAATCGCTGAAGGCATTGAGTACCGGATGTCCCGCCTTGGCATGCTCGAAGACCAGGAAATATGAGCGTGGCGAGGGGACCGACGCCTCGAACGGCTTGACCAGGCGGCCTTCGCTCAGCGCCCGGCGGCCTGTCAGTTCGTCGCCCATGGCAATCCCCTGCCCGGCGACCGCCGCCGAAAAGACGAGGTTCATGTCGGAAAAGAAGATGCCGCCCTCGGTGTCGGGATTTTCCACCTTCGACAGTGCCAGCCAGCGGGCCCAGTCCTCGGTGTCGCCGAGATGGAGCAAATTGGCGCGCAGCACGTCGGCGGGCTTGGAAAACCCACCGACCTTGTTGAGCAGCGTCGGGCTGCAGAGCGGCGTGAACGAGACCTCGCAGAGCAGTTCCACCGCGCGGTTCGGCCAGTTGCCGACGCCAAAGGCGATGAAAGCGTCGGCCTCCGCATTGCTGACGTCATCGAGGCGACGAGGCGTCAAGATCGAGAGTGCCACGTCCCGATACATTTGCTGGAACTCGCCGATATGGGAGCAAAGGAACATCGAGGCGAAGCCCGGAGGGCAGGAAATGGCAAACGAACCGCCGACGCCCGCACCGCTGTTTTGCGCTCCCGCGTCGCCGAGCACGGTTAGCGCCTTCCTGACATCGGCCGCATAGCGCTGGCCGCGCGGCGTCAGCGCCACGCCCTTGCCGATGCGTTGCAGGAGATCGAAGCCAAGGTCACGCTCGAGCAACCGCAGCTGATGCGAGACGGCGCTGCGGGTCAGGTGCAGTTCGTCGGCGGCACGCCAGACGCTGCCATGCCTGGCGAAACTGTCGAGGGCGCGTAGCGCCTGTGTCGAAGGAATTCTCAAGAGGTGAACCGAATTTGCACGAACCGGGAAAACATATCACTTTTTGGCGAGCCGCTTCACTGCTTTCTTCTAGAGCATGGACAAACCGGTGACGACATCGGCGCAAGAGACCGCGCTTGCCTGCCTCGACGGCATCCAGCCGCTGCTGTCGGCCTGGACACGCAGCATCTTCGATTTCGGCGAGACCGCATGGCGCGAGTACAAATCGGCCGCCTGGTATGTCGATCGGCTCAAACGCGAGGGATTTTCCGTCGAGGAAGGCTCGGGCGGCATGCCGACCGCCTTCTGCGCCCACTGGACGAACGGCGCCGGACCGACAATCGGCATGTATGCCGAATATGATGCCGTGCCCGGCAATTGCCAGGACGCCGTGACGGTGAGGCAGCCGCGACCTGGCCTTGGTGTCGAGGCCGGCGGCCATACCGACCCGCATTCGGGGCTCGGCATAGCAAGCCTCGGCGGGCTGCTAGCGACCAAGGCCGCCATGCAGCGCCACGACATTCAGGGCACGCTGCGCTTTACCGGCGAGCCGGCCGAAAAGGTGCGCGGTTCGAAGCCGATCCATGCGGCAAAAGGCTATTATGACGGCCTTGCCGGCATGATTTCCTTCCATCCATTTTACATGCTGCCGCTCTGCAACACCGCTCGCTGGGATACGCATTGCGGCGCGGCCTATGCGATGATCTATCGTTTCGTCTGCGACGAACCCGAAAACTGGATTCGCGCAGGCGACGGCGTGCCGATCCCGCAGGCGCATTCGGCGGTCAGGGCACCGGGCGCCAACGATGCGCTGATGACCATGTACATGGCCTCCAAGGCGTTGCGCGATTCCATGCTGCCGCATCAGGGCGGCTGGTCGATCAGCGAGGCGATCCTGACCGCTGGCCAGGCCACGGCCGACAATCTGCCGGCGGGCCTGGCCGAGATCCAGTACATGATCCGCGTGCCGACCATCGGCATGGCCGAGCAGGTGACGGCGGTGCTCGACCGCAACGCCGCGGCCGCGGCCGCGATCAGCGGCTGCCGCTACGAGCGGCACTGGGTGTCGAAGTCGCGGCCGGGGCTGGCCAACCACGCCATGGCAGGGATTACCTACGAAGCCCTGTCGACGGTCGGGCCGCCACGCTGGGACGAGGCCGCCAGGACGATCGCGCGGGAAATCCAGGTCAATGCCGGCGGCACCGCGACCGAAAACCCCTTCATCGATGAGCTGGAGCGGCTGATTTCGCCACAGGAGGCCGAGGCGATCTTGCGCCGCGACCTGCCGCCCTCCCAGGTGAATTCGACCTCCGACGACTACACCGACATGAGCTGGCACGCGCCGACCGCGCGCTTCTATGTCGCCCGCCCAGCGCTGCGCTCGGCAAACGGCCACGCTTTTCCGGCATGGGTGATGAATGCTCTGGGCGGCATTCCCGCGACGATCGATCCGATGGTCATCTGCGCGGCCAAAACGGTCGCGCTGGCGGCGCTGCACCTGCTCGAGGACAAGACCGCCCGCGACGAGGCGATGAATGAGTTCACCACCCGCACCGGCGGCGGCATCGGCGGCTCCAACTGGATCGCGCCGCTCTGCGACTACGAGCCGCCGATCAACTTCCGCTGGCCGGAATATGTCACCAC